>JBBSCX010000099.1:0-10308 GCA_038249905.1 Burkholderiales bacterium | reverse complement strand
TGGAAGTACTGCTCCATCTGCACCTGCAAGCCCGAGAGCCGCGACGTGGCCTGCGGCACTTTGCCGCGGATCACGTAGTCGCTGTAGGCCGGCAGCGCCACCGAGGCCAGGATGCCCACGATGGCCACAGTGATCATCACTTCGATGAGCGTGAAGCCGTGAGCGCGGGCCTGCGCGGTCTGTTGCCGGCGGTGCCTGGGGTGGGATGGCTTGGGGGACATGGACGATCCTTGAGGTCGATGCCTGGGGTATCGGACGCCAGCGCAAGGAGTTGAGGGTGTTCTGCAGGGCAGCCGGGTTACGGCTGTCACAGAACGTGTGCTGGACACGGGTCCGCCGACCCACGTCCGCACCGCGGGGCCAGGCCCTTGCATCAGCCGGCGTTGCCGGCCATGCCGCTTCAGCCCACCACGACCCGGTCGCGCCCGGCGTTCTTGCCGCGGTACAGCGCGGCGTCGGCGCGCGCGATCAGGGCCGTGGGCTCTTCGCCCGGCTGGCCGCCGGACACGCCGGCCGACACGGTGACCGTCAACACGATCTTCTCGGTGCCGCGCTGTCGCACACGGATGCGCTTGACGCCTTCGCGCACGGCCTCGGCCAGTTCGACCGCGCGCGTGACCGACTGGCCCGGCAGCACGATGGCGAATTCTTCGCCGCCATAGCGCGCGGTGGCGGCGCCGGGGTCGGTGACGGTGGTGCGCAGCACTTCGCCCATGGCCTCGAGCACACGATCGCCGACGAGGTGGCCGTGGGTGTCGTTGACCTTCTTGAAGTGGTCGATGTCGATCATCACCAGGCAGGCACCGCTGCTGGCCGCGGAGGTGGCTGGACCACTCAGCAGCGCCTGCAAACGTTGGTCGAAACCCTTGCGGTTGAGCACCTTGCTCAACGGGCACAGCAGCGATTCTTCACGCGTGCGCTCGAGATCGCCGCGCAGTTTGTCGATCTCGCCGCGGCTGGCGGCCACCTGCTGCTGCAAGGCGTCGACCGCGGCCTGCATGCGCGCGGTGCTGGACCGGGCATCGTTCATGCGCAGGGCCAGTTCGGGCGCCGGCGCACCGGCGCTGTCCTGCCGGCCCAGCGCCTGGCCCAATTCACCCAGTTGGGCGTTGAAGTCGCCGGCCGTGCTGCCAGTGCGCGCCGCGGCATCGGCCATCGACTGCATCACGCGGTGCAGGCCCTGGCTGGCGCGCTCGGCGGCAGCCGGGTCGAGGTCGGCCACATGCGCGGTGTAGATGCGGCGCAGGCTGGCGTCGGACAGTCGCGGCTCGACCTTCATCTGGTGTTCGATGGCCTGGCTCAGCCGCGGGTTGATGCCGCCCAGGTGTTCGTACCAGACCGCGAAAGTGAACGGGTGGAAAGGCGCGTCATGCTGTGCCATGCGGCTCAGCACCAGCCGCAGCAGGGAAGCACTCTCGCTCTGGGTCTCGTCGTAGCGCTTCATGACGGCAGGCCCTTTTCTGGTACCACTGCGGGCGGTGTGGGTGTGGATGGAACGTTGTCGGTCTGGGGCAAGGCCAGCCGTGGCGCGGCGGCCAGCAGTCGGGCCACCTGCGTGGCCGTGGTCGGTGGGCCAGCCCAGAAGCCCTGCAGCCCCTGGCAGCCCATCGCCACCAGCGCACGCGCCTGTTCGGCGGTTTCCACGCCCTCGGCGGTGACGCGCAGGTTCAGGCTGGCCGCCATGGCGACGATGGCGCTGACAACCGCCGCGCTGTCCGCACTGCCCGGCAGCCGCGCGACGAAGCTGCGGTCGATCTTCAGATGCGTCAGCGGCAGCCGGTTCAGGTATTGCAGGCAGGAATAGCCGACACCGAAGTCGTCCAGCGTCAATTCCACGCCCAGGCGGCGCAGCGCATGCAGCGTGGCCACCACGATGGGGTCGTCCTCGGCCAGGGCGGCCTCGGTCAGTTCCAGTTCCAGCCACTGCGGTGCCAGGCCGGTGCGCGCCAGGGTCTCGGTCACCACCTGCACCAGGTCGGGGTCCTTGACCTGCAGCGGCGACAGGTTGACGGCCACCCGCACCGGGTGGCCCGCCGCCGCCCAGCCTGCCGCTGCGGTGCAGGCCAGACGCAACGCGTGGTGGCCGATGGGCACGATCAGGCCACTGTCTTCGGCCATCGGCGTGAAGGCCAGCGGCGGCAGCAGGCCGCGTTGCGGGTGCTGCCAGCGCAGCAGCGCCTCGACCGCACACAGCGATCCGCTGGCGGCGTTGAACTGAGGCTGGAAGGCCAGCTCGAACTGGCCCTCGGCCAGCGCCAGCCGCAGTTCGCGCTCGAGGGCGCCCCTTTGGCGGGCGTTTTCGCTCAGCGCCGCGCTGTAGAACTGGCAGTTGTTGCGGCCCTGGGCCTTGGCGTGCGACATCGCGGCGTCGGCATGGCGCAGCAAGGTGGCGGCGTCGGTGCCATCGTCGGGATAGACGGCGATGCCGATGCTGGCCGAAAGCTGCAGTTCGCTGTCGCCGACCACGAAGGGCTTGCGCATCTGTTCGGCGATGCGGCGCGCCACCGCCAGCGCATGGCCAGGGTCACCCAGGTCAAGCAGCAGGGTCGTGAATTCGTCGCCGCCCAGGCGGGCCAGTTGGGCGTCCTGATCGGTGTGCCGGCTGTCGTGGGCCACGCTGGTCTCGTCAACCGCTTCCAGCGTCACCTCGACAGTGCCGGGCGCAGTAGCGTCGTCGCCGCGGCCCAGCACGTCGGACGGGCGCAGCGCCGTGCGCAGCCGGTCGGCGGCGGCGCGCAGCACGGTGTCGCCGGCCTCGAAGCCCAGCATGTCGTTGACGTGCTTGAAGCCGTCCAGGTCCATGAACAGGGTCGCCAGACGGGTGCCGTTCCAGGCTGCACGCTGGATCTCGCGCGACAGGCGTTGTGCAAAGCTGTCGCGGTTGGGCAGGCCGGTCAGGCTGTCGTAGGCCGCCAGGCGCGCGATGCGGTGGGCGGCGCGCTGGCGTTCGGACACATCGCGCAGCAGGCACAGCGCCTGCGTCGGGCCGACACGTGCGATGCGGGCGATGAAGTCGCGGCGGCCGGGGCCCGGGCCGATGCCAGTTCGAGTGCCACCGATGCCGCCACTGTGGTTGCCGTCGAGCCAGAAGTCGCAGTCCTGCACGCCGGCGCCGGCCAGGGCCTGCGCCAGACCCGCCTGCAGGCGCTCGGCCACCGGGCCGGGATAGGTGTTGCGCAGCGTCTGCCCGGGCTGCGGGGCCGGGCCGGCGCCCGCCACCTGCAGCGGCAGCATGCTGCCGTCGGCGTCCAGCCGCATCAGCGTGTCGGGGATGGCGTCGATCATGGCCGCCTGACTGGCCTGCGCGGTGTGCAGGGCCCGCTGCGCCTTGGCGGCGTGCAGCAGCTGGCGCACGCGGTGGCCCAGCAGGGCGCCGTTGACGGGCTTGGCCAGGTAGTCGGTGGCGCCACAGGCGTAGGCGGCGTCGATGCTCTGCGCATCGTCGCGGCCGGTCACCATGACGATGGGCAGCATGTCGCCGGCCTGGGCCCGCAATGTGGCGCAGACCTCCAGCCCGCTGGCGCCGGGCATGTCCACGTCCAGCATCACCATGTCGCAGGCGGCGCCGGCAAAGCGGCCCAGGGCCTCGTGCCCGTCGGCGGCCAGCAGCACATCGAAACCGGCCCGCTGCAATGCGGCGCCCATGTACAGGCGCGACGTGGGGTCGTCGTCGGCGACGAGGATGCGCGTCATGATGGGCGGCACCAGGCGGGACGGCAGTGGGTGGGTGAAAACACAGGCGGGCCTTCGTTCGGTCTGTCCCCCCTTTTCGGCGCCGGACTCCTCAGTCTTGAGGACAACCCGATCAGTGACGCATGCGGTGCGTCACGCCTGGCGACTCAGCCGCTGACGCGGGTGTCGCCGGTCGCGGCCGGGTGCGGCCGGGTGCGCCCATATGTGCGGAATTTCTCGATCACTTCGGCCATCTGCGCCGCGTCCAGCACAGCCGGCTCGGCCACGGCCAGGGCCTTCAGATACACCTCGCACAGGCACTCGACTTCCTGCATCACCTTCATCGCGCGCGCCAGTGTCGGGCCGGCCGCGACCAGGCCGTGGTGCGCCATCAGGCAGGCGTCACGATCGGACAAGGCCGCGGCCACGGCCTGCGACAGCGCCTCGGTGCCGAAGGTGTGGTACGCCGTGCAGGGCACGCTGTCGCCGCCGGCAATGGCCACCATGTAGTGGAAGGCGGGCAGCGGCCGTTGCAGACAGGCCAGCGCCGTGGCGTGCACCGAGTGGGTGTGCACGATGGCGTGCAGGTCGGGCCGGGCGCCGTAGCTGGCCTGGTGGAAGTGCCATTCCGAACTGGGCGCCCAGTCACCGACCAGGGTGCCGTCATCGCCCAGCCACACCAGGTCTTGCGGCCGCAGTTCGTCGGCACCCATGCCGGTGGGCGTGATCAGCATGCCGCCCTGCCCGCCGCGCGCCTGGCGCAGGCTGAGGTTGCCGGTGCTGCCGCGGTTCATGCCCAGGGCGTCCAGCCGCTGCAGCGCGGCCACCATGGCGGCGCGCTGAGCGCTGTCATCGGCGGGGGTTGGGGAGGATTCGGATGCGGATGCGGAAGGGTTCATGCGCGCGGCTCCATCAGGCGGCGCAAGGCGCCTTCTTCGGCCGCCACGATGCCGCGTTCGGTGATCAGCCCCGTCACCAGCCGTGCCGGCGTGACATCGAAGGCCGGGTTGGCGGCGCCGCTGCCCTCGGGCGTCAGTTGCACTTCCACCAGGCGGCCGTCGGCGGTGCGGCCCGTCAGGTGCGTCTGTTCGCGCGGGCTGCGTTCTTCGATCTCGATCTCGCGCAGGCCGTCGGACAACGCCAGGTCCAGCGTCGAGATGGGCATGGCCACAAAGAACGGCACCCCGTTGTCGCGCGCCGCCAGCGCCTTCAGGTAAGTGCCGATCTTGTTGCAGGCATCGCCCCGCGCCGTCACGCGGTCGCAGCCGACGACAACCAGGTCCACGCGCCCGTGCTGCATCAGGTGGCCGCCCGCGTTGTCGCTGATCACCGTGTGCGGCACCCCGGCCTGCCCCAGCTCCCAGGCCGTCAGGCTGGCGCCCTGGTTGCGCGGGCGGGTCTCGTCGACCCACACGTGCACGGCGATGCCCGCGGCATGCGCCTGATAGATGGGCGCGGTGGCCGTGCCCCAGTCCACGGTGGCCAGCCAGCCGGCGTTGCAGTGGGTCAGCAGGTTGACCGGGCCCGGCTGACGGCCGGGGCGCGCGGCGAGGGCCTCGATCAATGCCATCCCGTGGCGGCCGATGGCGGCGTTGCAGGCCACGTCGTCCTCGGCGATGGCATCGGCCTCGGCCCAGGCCGCTGTGCGGCGCGCTGCGGCCGGCAGCGGGCGCAGGCGCGCCAGCAGGCGGTCCAGCGCCCAGGCCAGGTTCACGGCAGTGGGCCGGGCGCGGCGCAAAGTGGCGGCGGCGTCTTCCAGCGCGGCGTCGCTGGCGTCGGCGTGCATGGCCAGCGCCAGGCCATAGGCGGCGCAGGCGCCGATCAGCGGCGCGCCGCGCACCCACATGTCGCGGATGGCGGTGAAGACGGCTTGCGGCGTGGTCAGGGTCTCGAACACCAGCCGGTGCGGCAACTGGCGCTGGTCGATGACGACGATGCCGTCCTGCGCCGCATTGGCGCGCACGGGGCGGGTGGGCTGGCCGGCGACGAGCATGTGCGGGCGCCCTGCTCTAGCCTGCGGCCGGCGGCGGGGTGCCAACCGTTGCACTGTCTGGTGCAGGCACTGGTGCAGGCACTGGCGCAGGCACTGGTGGAGGCACTGGCGCGGCACCGAGTACCCGGCCCATCACCGCGCGCAGCCGTTCCACCACCGCGGGGTCACGCGCTTCGGGGGCGGTGATCAGCGCATGGTCCAGCGCGTGGCGGCAGCTGCAGCTGAGCGCATCACCGTCGCTGTGGATCGTGCCCGCCAGGCTGCGCACCAGCGCCCGGGCGCGCTCGGCATTGGCCATCAGCACCTGGATCACGGCGTCCACCGTCACCGCGTCGTGCGCCGGGTGCCAGCAGTCGAAGTCGGTGACCATGCTGACGCTGGCATAACAAAGCTCGGCCTCGCGCGCGAGCTTGGCCTCGGGCATGTTGGTCATGCCGATGACGCTGGCGTTCATGCTGCGGTACCAGGCCGATTCGGCCTGGGTGCTGAACTGCGGGCCCTCGATCGTCAGATACGTGCCGCCCGCGGCGCAGGGCACGCCCTGGGCCTGCAGGGCCGCCAGCACATGGCGCCCCAGGCGGCTGCACACCGGCTTCGCCATCGACACATGGCCCACCAGGCCGGTGCCGAAGAAAGTCTTGGCGCGCGCATGGGTGCGGTCGATGAACTGGTCGACGACGACGAAGGTGCCCGGCGGCAGGTCGGCGCGCAGGGCGCCAACGGCGCTGAGCGACAGCACGTCGGTGGCGCCCAGCATCTTCAGCGCGGCGATGTTGGCGCGGTAGTTCACCTCCGACGGCGGGATGCGGTGGCCGCGCCCGTGCCGCGGCAGGAAGGCCAGGCGCGCGCCATGCAATGTGCCCAGGAAGACCTGGTCCGACGGTGCGCCCCAGGGTGTGTCCACGCTGACCCAGCGGGTGTCGGTCAGGCCGGGCAGGTCGTACAGGCCGCTGCCTCCGAGGATGGCGAGCAGGGGTGGGGTCATGGGTGAGAGTCCTTCAGGGTGCCATCTTGTTGCGTGTCATGCCGGGTGCCGCGCCGGGCATCTTGCCGCTTGCCTTGCGGGATTCGGTGCCGGACGTCGGGCCCGGTGTGCGGCCAAAGGTAGGGCCGGACGTGGGCTCGGATGTGAGCCGGCCCCTCAGGCTATCGCCTCTGCGCTGCGCAGCGCCTCGCACCGGGCCGCCGTGGCCAGGGCCATCACTTGCGCAGGGGCGTGGCCCTTCAGCCGGTGGTCGGACCACACCTGGCGCCAGCGCCGTGCCCCCGGCGTGCCGTTCCACAGCCCCAGCATGTGGCGCGCTGCCGGCGTCCAGGCCCGCCCGGCGGCAGCCAGGCGCTGCAGGTAGGCGACCATGCCCTGCTCCACCGCCTCGCGGTCGTGCGCCGCGGCGGGGACGCCGAAGAAACGCGTGTCCCATGACGCCATGGCCCAGGGATCGTGGTACGCGCGGCGGCCGACCATCACGCCATCCAGGCCCTGCAGATGCCTGGCGATGGCCTCGTCGCTGTCGATGCCGCCGTTGACCACGAACTGCAGCGATGGAAAGTCGGCCTTCAGCTGATCCACATGGCCGTAGCGCAGCGGCGGGATGTCGCGGTTCTCCTTCGGACTCAGACCGTCCAGCCAGGCGCTGCGGGCGTGCACGATGAAGACCGTGCAGCCGGCGCCCGCCACGGTGCCGACGAAGTCGCGCACGAAGCCGTAGCTGTCCTGCCGGTCCACGCCGATGCGGTGCTTGACGGTGACGGGCAGATCGCAGGCCGCCCGCATCGCCGCCACGCAGCGCGCGACGAGTTCGGCCTCGTTCATCAGGCAGGCACCGAAAGCCCCGCGCTGCACGCGGGGGCTGGGGCAGCCGCAGTTCAGGTTGACCTCGTCGTAGCCCCATTGCTGCGCCAGCCTGGCGCCATGCGCCAGGTCGTCTGGCTCGCTGCCGCCGAGCTGCAGCGCCACGGGGTGTTCCTCGTCATTGAAGTCCAGGTGCCGCGGCACGTCGCCATGGCGCAGCGCACCCGTCGTCACCATCTCGGTGTACAGGCGCGTGTGGCGGGTGATGAGGCGGTGGAAGTACCGACAGTGATGGTCGGTCCAGTCCATCATCGGCGCCACGCTCAGACGCCATGGACCAGGAAGTTGATTCATAGGGACCCATCTTGTTCTTTTTGGTCCAGCCAGCCATTGCCTGGGCAAAGTCGGTCGACCAAAGAACTGTCTGCGGATTTTGCATGGCATCGATGCTGCGATCGACCCGCCCGCGACAGGACGGTGTGATGCCCGAACGGGGGAGTTCTGGACGCGCGCGGCGCTTGCCTTCGGCGCGACGGACCCGCCCCGCGGTTGCGGCGCGGGCTGCGATCCTGTCCGGGCACGCCGTTTGCTGAGGGGCTGTCGTCAGGAGGAACGAATGTCACAAGCCCATGTCCCGGTCGCCGCGATCTTGCTGATCGCCGCGGCGTTTGTTGCGCCGACGTCCGCGCGAGCCGACAGCAGAGCCGAGCTCGCCGGCCTGATCAACGCCTTCCGCGAGCAGCCGCGGGACTGCTCGGGGGGCACGGCACGGCCACCGCAGCCGTTGGCGCCCTCGCCCGCGCTGGCGGGTGCAGATCCCTCGACATATGGGGACGACCTGGGCCGGGCGCTGACCGCAGCAGGCTACCGGGCGACGGCCGCGACCAGCATCGTCATCTCCGGCGCCAGCGACGCGCAGCGTGCCGCGGTGCTGCTTCGCAGCCGTTACTGCAGCAGTCTGCGCGATCGGCGCTTCTCGGAGATCGGCGTCGCGCACACGGGCGACACCTGGCGCATCAACCTGGCCCAGCCGCTGCTGCCTGCGAACATGGCCGACTGGCGCGAAGCGGCCAAGACGGTGCTGCAACTCACGAACCAGGCGCGGGCGCGGTCCCGGCAGTGCGGCGACAGGCACTTCGATGCCACCAGCCCGCTGGCGTGGAATGACGCATTGGCCGCCGCTGCGCTGGTGCACAGCCGCGACATGGCCCAGCGCGACTATTTCAGCCACGCCGACCCAGCGGGCGACACGGCCGCACAGCGCACGACGCGGCAGGGCTATGCATGGCGCGCGGTCAGCGAGAACATCTCCGCCGGTCAGGCCGCACCGCAACAGGTGGTCGCCGGCTGGCTGGCCAGCCCCGGCCACTGCGCCAACATCATGTCCGCCGACTACGCCGAAATGGGTGCCGCCTATGCGACCCAGACGCGCAGCGACATGGGCATCTACTGGACGCAGGTTTTCGGCCGCCAGCGCAAGCCCTGACCGCGTCGTGCGTCAGTGCGCCGTCTGCACCGGGCCGGCCGCATCGCAGCCGACCGGCGCCCAGGCCAGAAGCCCGGCGCGCCGCGCGCGCACGATCAGGCCGCTTGCGCGGTCGCCTCGGCCTTGCGGGCCACGCGACGCGCACCGTTGGACGCCTCGGTGGCGGTCTTGGAGGCCTTGCGCGCGACACGAAGGGCGGCGTTCGACGTTTCGGTGCCGGCCTTGGAAACCTTGCGCGCGACGCGACGTGCTGCGTTCGACGTTTCGGTGGCGGCCTCGGCGACGGCATGGCTGACCCGCTTGGTGGCGGTCTTCGTGATCCTCTTGCGCGCCGCAGTGGCCTGGCGCGTGGTCTCGTTCAGCTTGCGCGTGGCGACGGCCTTGGCAGGCATCGAATTGCCGGCGGCGCGGCGCACCAGCTCGCTGCTGCCTTCCTCGATGCGCTCGGCGACCTTGCTGACCACCTGGGCTGCAGGCATGACGACGCGACGCAACGTGGCCAGCGCGTTCAGGTTCGCGGCACGGTCCAGGCGCTCGGCATTCGCCGCCACCAGGCTGACGCCCTTGGTGGCCAGGTCGACGGCCACGCCGACGACGCTTTGTGCGCGATCGGTGCCCAGGTGCAGCCCCCTGACGGTGTAGCCGCTGACGCGTTGGTGGCTGTTGGCGATGCTCGTGCGGATGCCCTTGTTCAGCGCCGAGGTGCCACGGCCCAGCGCCGTCGCGATGCGCGCGTCGACGAAGCCGATCAGACGTTCGCCGCCGAAGCGGTAGGAGTTGATGACGTTGGTCGCGGTGATGCCGTAGGTCTCGATGACGTTGGTGGCGACTTTGGAAATGTGCTGCGTGGACATGTGGGGCTCCGGTGGGTTGGTGTCTTCACCCGACTGCGTGGTGTGCGGCCTCTGTCTGACCGCTTGCAACCAGGAATGCGTGCAGCTTGCCGGAGGCTTCTAGAGGGCACACCCCAAACTCAGGGTTTTCCATAGGGTGACCACTCTAGGATCGTGTCGACGCCGGTCACCATACTCAGGCCCGTCCCACGCCCTTCCCACGCCCGTCCCACGCATCGGCGGCATCCCGTCGATGACTGCAGTCGTGCCGCCTGTAGTCGCAAGGTCAGCCGCACGGTCAGCCGCACGCTCAGCCGCAAGGGCGCTCGCAAGCTCGCCCTCAAGGTCGCCCTCGACGGTGACCACCTTGCCGTCGCGCAGCGAGACTTCGTCGACGAGGATCTGCACCCCGGAGTCCAGCACCAGCGCCGTTACGCGCGCGTGCTCTTCGTCGACGAGCATTTCGCGCACCGTGCCGATCTGAGTGCCCGAGGCGTTCACGACGCACCAACCGCGACAATCCTGCTCGTTG
>JBBSCX010000098.1:0-10361 GCA_038249905.1 Burkholderiales bacterium | reverse complement strand
GCTGGCCGCCGGGCTGCCATGCGAGCGCCCGATGCTGGCCTGGCCGGCGAAGGTGAAGCCTTCGGTCGGCAGGATGGGGCTGTCGAGCTGCCGCCACACGCCGTGGTAGTTGTACGAGGTGGCGAAGGCGTCGGTGCGGGTCGTCGGTGTGCGCCGCAAGGTGCGTTCGAGCTGCAGGAAGTACAGCCTTTCGATGCGCGCTGTGGTAACGGTGCGGCCGAGGCGGATGCGCTGCGACAGCAGGCTCTCCTCGTTCGAGAATTCCTCGAACTCGACCGCGCCGCCCAGCAGGTTGCGGTACATGCCCTTGCCCGGATGGGTGCTGAGCTCGCCCTCCCAGGCCTGCTTGCGTGCGCCCCACTCGGCCTTGTTGCGCGCGGTCAGCGCACGGCCGAAGACCCGGCGGTACAGGTGTTCGACCGACGCCCGCGGCCCGGTGTTGGTGCTGACACCGAGGCCGAAGGTGTAGACCTGCAGCGGCGCCTCGCGCAGCCGCACCAGGATGCGCGCCTCGCCGGCCTGCGCCGGGTCGGTGTCCAGCGTCACCGTCACGCTCTCGAACAGGCCGGCGCTCTGCAACCTCTCCTGGAAGTCCAGCAGCAGGCTCTCGGTCACCGGCGCACCCCGCGGGAAGGCGGCCAGGTTGCGCACGGTCGCGGCTTCCTGCTGCACCAGCCCGTCGACCTGCAAAACGCCGTAGCGGAACAGCGGCCCGCTGTCGATGACGACGAACAGGCGCACCGTGTTCTGCGCCGCATCGACCTCGGCACCGGTGCCGACCCAGGTGGCGCCGGCATAGCCTGCGCCGCGCAGCCGCGCCAGCGCCGTGGCCTTGGCGTCAGCCCAGGCCGGGTTGCGGAAGTCGTCGCCCACCTGCAGCGGCCAGCTGCGGCGCAGGTCGGCCAGGGCCAGCTGCGCGTCGGCGTCGCCGCGCTCGGCCTCGCGCTGCAGCTCGCCGTCGGCCTCGAAGGTCAGCCTGGCGACCTTGGCGCGCTCGCCCGGCGACACCGCCAGCTTGACGACATCGGCTTCGCCATCGGTGCGGCCGGGCACCCGTTCCAGCAGGATCAGCGGGTCGAAATAGCCCTCGGTCTCCAACAGGTCGCGCACCTGGGCCGGGGTGGCGTCGATCAGCCGCGACCACTCGCTCTCATCGACATCACCACGGCCCAGGCGGCCCAGGCGCACGACGTCGAGGTTGCGCTGCAGCAAGCCGGCCAGCGGCGCGGGGGCTTCGATCTGCACCACCACGGCCAGTCCTGTGCCCGTGCCCGTGCCCGTGCCTGCGGCCGCGCTGGCGGCAGCGTCGGGCGCGGCCACCGGCGGCGCCATCGAGGCGCAGCCCGTGGCCAGCAGCAGCGCAGCCGCTGCCGCCCACGCAGACCCAAAGCTCATTTGCTCAACAGCCGCATCGCACCTTCCAGCCCGGCCAGCGTGAGCGGGAACATGCGCTGGTTCATCAGCTGCTGCACGATGGCGATGCTCTGCCGGTAGCCCCACACGCCCTGCGGCTCGGGGTTGATCCAGGCATGCTTCGGGAAGGCATGCGTCAGGCGCTGCAGCCACTCGGCGCCGGGCTCTTCGTTGTTGTATTCGACGCTGCCGCCGGGCTGCAGGATCTCGTAGGGGCTCATGGTCGCGTCGCCGACCAGGATGAGCTTGTAGTCCTTGTTGTACTTGCGGATCAGGTCCCAAGTGGCGAAGCGCTCGCTGTGGCGGCGGCGGTTGTGCTTCCACATGAAGTCATAGACGCAGTTGTGGAAGTAATAGAACTCCAGGTGCTTGAATTCGCCCTTGGCGGCGCTGAACAGTTCTTCCACCCGGTGCACGTGTTCGTCCATCGTGCCGCCCACGTCCATCAGCAACAGCACCTTTACCTTGTTGTGACGCTCGGGCACCATCTTGATGTCCAGCAGGCCGGCATTGGCCGCCGTGCTGTGGATGGTGTCGTCGAGGTCCAGTTCTTCGGCCGCGCCTTCGCGCGCAAAGCGCCGCAAACGGCGCAGCGCCACCTTGATGTTGCGCGTGCCGATCTCGCGGCTGTCGTCGTAGTCCTGGTAATTGCGTTGGTCCCAGACTTTGACGGCGCTCTTGTTGCGGCCCTTGTCCTGGCCGATGCGCACGCCCTGCGGGTTGTAGCCGTAGGCGCCGAAGGGGCTGGTGCCGCCGGTGCCGATCATCTTGCTGCCGCCCTCGTGGCGTTCCTTCTGCTCGTCGAAGCGCTTCTTCAGCGTCGCCATCAACTCGTCCCAGCCCATCTTCTCGATCGCGGCCTTGTCCTCGGGCGACAACTCGAGCTCCAGGTTCTTGCGCAGCCAGTCCAGCGGCACCTCGCGCGTGAAATCGGCCAGCATTTCCACGCCTTTGAAGTAAGCCGCAAAGGCACGGTCGAACTTGTCGAAATGGGCCTCGTCCTTGACCATCGCCAGGCGCGCCAGCAGGTAGAACTTGTCCACCGTCGGGCCGCCGTCGTCGTCGATGACGCCGGCCCGCAATGCCCCCAGCAGACTCAGGTACTCGGTGACCGAGACCGGCAGCTTGGCGGCGCGCAGCGTGTGGAAGAACTGGATCAGCATGGCGTGCCGATTGTGCCCGGCAGGGGCCTCAGCCTTTGGGTGCGGCAGGGGCCGGTTTGGACGCGCGTGCGGTGCCGTGGCGATCCAGCCAGCCGAAGAACTCGGCATACCAGAGTTTGCTGTTGCGCGGCTTCAGCACCCAGTGGTTCTCGTCCGGAAACCACAGCAAGCGCGCCGGCACCTGGCGTGCCTTCAGCGTGTTGTAGTAGGCCAGGCCCTGGGCGTCGGGCACGCGGTAGTCCAGCGCGCCGTGGATGACGAGCGTGGGCGTGGCGAAGTTCGCGGCAAAAGCATGCGGGCTCTGCGATGCGATCCTGGCCGGGTCGTCCCAGTACCAGGCGCCCAGTTCGCGTGCGTGCCAGGACCAGGCGTCGTCGGCAAACATCGCCTGCCAGTCGAAGCAGCCGGCATGGCAGATGTAGGACGCATAACGCCCTGGCTGCACGTGGCCGTTCATCCACGCCACCATGAAGCCGCCATAGCTGCCGCCGGTGGCATGCACGCGCTTCTTGTCGGTCCAGCGCTGCTTCAGCAGCCAGTCGGTGCCGGCCTCGATGTCCTGCAGTTCGAGTGCGCCCCAGCGGTGCGTGATGCTGTCCTTGAAGGCAAAGCCGAAGCTGCTGCTGCCGTGGTAGTTGACGCTGGCCACCACATAGCCTTGCGCGGCAAACACCTGCGTGTTCCAGCGGTAGTGCCAGGTGTCGCCGGCAGCGGTGTGCGGGCCGCCGTGGATGTTGTGCATCACCGGGTGCTTCTTCTTCGGGTCGAAGCCGGGCGGGTAGGTCAGCCACATCTGCACCGCGTCGGCCGGGCCGCCTGCGGTCGCGGCGGCGCCCTCGATCCACACCTCCTGCACCCGGCCCATCGGCAGACCGGCGAGCAATTTGTCGTTGAAGTGTTCGATGCGCAGCGGCTCGGCACCGGGCAGATGAACCGTCAGACGGTCGGGGTGGCTGGCGCTGTCGGCCAGCGTGACCAGGGTGCCGGCGGCCTTGTCGAAGGCATGCACCCAGCCGCCATGCACGACGACCTCGGCCCGGCGGTCGGGGATGTCGAAGCGCCACAGGTGAGTGCGACCCTGCTGCTCGGTCGTGAACAGCAGCGCCTGGCCGTCGTCTTCCCACAGCAGCGGGGCATGCACCTCGTGGTCCCATTCGGCACTCAGCACCTCCCAGGCCGCCGTCTCGCGGTCCCAGGTCGCCAGCTGCGCCGGCATGGTGTGCTTGCGCCCCTGGTGGCTGGCCACAAAAGCGATGTGCTGGCCGTCGGGGGCGTAGCGCGGGGCCGTGCAGTCCCAGTCGGCGTGCTGCACGATCACGCTCACCCGGCCGCTGCGGATATCCATCTCGGCCAGCGCAAAACGCCCGTCGCTGCGCTTCACCGCTGCGGGGTCGAAGGCGAACACCAGCCGTTTGCCATCGGGCGAGATGTCGAATTGATCGGCATCGGGTTCGCTGCGCGACAGCTCGTAGGGCGTGCCCTCGAACAGGTCGCGCGACTTGCCCGCGGCGCCGTCCTTGCCCACCTCCAGCAGGTGCAGGTGCGCCGCGCGGCCCATCGGGATGTGGTGGTCCCAGTGACGGTACTGGGCCTCGCTGGTGACGTAGCCGGTTTCCTTGCGATCCTTGTGCGCCTTGTGCTTCTCGGCCTGCGCCTTGCTGCCTTTCAGCTCTGGCCAAACCCAGGACACCAACACCAGGCGCCTGCCGTCGGGGCACCAGCGGAAGGCTTCGACGCCGGTGGCCACCTCGGCCGCACGCCGGGCTTCGCCGCCGTCGGGCGCGATCAGGTACAGCTGAGTCTCTTCGTCCTTCTGGCCCTGTTGCTCGCGCTTGGCCATGAACGCGATCAGATCGCCCTGCGGGCTCCAGCGCGGTCCGCCGTCCTTGCTGCCGCACTGCGTCAAGGGCCGCGGCGCACCGCCCAGGGTGGACAGCAGCCACAGCGACGATCGTGCGTTGTTGTCCTCCATCGAATGGCGCGTGACCGCGGCCACCGCCTGTGCGCCGTCGGGCGACAGGCTGGGCGCACCGATGCGTTCGATCTGCCACAGGGTGTCGATGTCGATGGGCTTGTTCTTGTTCATGGCGGGTGTCTCAGGGCTCAGGTCGCTCAGGGGTCATGCCTTGCAATGACGGCACGGGCTCAGCGCGGCCGCGCCAGTTGCCAGTCCAGGTGCTGGCGCACGGCGGGCCACTCGGCGGCGGTAATGCTGTACACGGCGGTGTCGCGCAGGCTGCCGCCCGGCATGCGCATGTGGGCGCGCAGCACGCCGTCGAGTTGCGCGCCCAGGCGTTCGATGGCGCGCCGGCTTTGCGTGTTCAGGCGGTGCGTGCGGAACTCGACCGCGATGCAGTCCAGCATTTCGAAGGCATGCGCCAGCAGCAGGCGCTTGCACTGCGTGTTCAGCGCCGTGCGCTGGGCCGATGCGGCGGTCCAGGTGCTGCCGATCTCGAGGCGCCGTTGGACGGCGTCGATGTGCATGTAGGTGGTCATGCCGACGATGCGGCCGGCGCTGTCGCGCACCGTGAAGGGCCGCATCGAGCCGGCCGCCTGCAAGCCGAGCCGCCGCTCGATCTCGGCGGCCATGCCCGCAGGCGAGGGCACGGCGGTGACCCAGAGCTGCGACAGATCGCCGTCACGCACGGCGTCGCACAGCGCGTCGTGATGGTCGGCGCGCAGCGGCTCCAGCGACGCATGCGGGCCGCGCAAGGTGACCGATGGCGGCCAGTTCATGTGATCAGTCAGCGGTAAGACGGCGCCTGCGCCAGTGAGCTTGCGGGCCTCATCTACTCATCTAGCGGTTGTGCTTTTGCATGAAGACCAGCTTCTCGAACAATGTCACGTCCTGTTCGTTCTTCAGCAAGGCGCCCACCAGCGGGGGCACGCTGACCTTGTCGTCCTTGCTCTGCAGCACGTTCAGCGGAATGTCCTCGGCCACCAGCAGTTTCAGCCAGTCGAGCAGTTCGCTGGTGCTGGGCTTCTTCTTCAGCCCGGGCAGGTTGCGCACCTCGTAGAAGGTGCGCATGGCCGAGGTTAGCAATTCGCGCTTCAGGCCCGGAAAGTGCACGTCGACGATCTGCTGCATCGTCGTCGCATCCGGAAACTTGATGTAGTGGAAGAAGCACCGCCGAAGGAACGCATCGGGCAGTTCCTTCTCGTTGTTGCTGGTGATGAAGACCAGCGGCCGGTGCTTGGCCTTGACGAGTTCACGCGTTTCGTAGACGTAGAACTCCATGCGGTCCAGTTCACGCAGCAGGTCGTTCGGAAACTCGATGTCGGCCTTGTCCACCTCGTCGATCAGCAATGCCACCGGCTGATCGGCCGTGAAGGCCTGCCACAGCACGCCCTGCACGATGTAGTTGCGGATGTCGCGCACCTTGGACGCGCTCTCGGCGTCGGACAACTGGCTGTCGCGCAGGCGGCTGACGGCGTCGTACTCGTACAGCCCCTGCTGGGCCTTGGTGGTGCTCTTGATGTGCCACTGCAGCAGCGGCAGGTTCAGGGCCTGCGCCACCTGCTCGGCCAGCATGGTCTTGCCGGTACCGGGTTCGCCTTTCACCAGCAGCGGTCGTTGCAATGTGACGGCGGCATTGACAGCCAGCATCAGGTCCGGGGTGGCGACGTAGGCCTCGGTGCCCTTGAATTTCATCGTGCTGCGCGCCCAGTTGGCGGTGTCGTGGGGGGTGTGGTGGCGCCCGCTGCGGATGTACGCAGACGGCGATAAGCGGCCCGGAATAGCCCAGTTCGGGGCGATGTAAGTATAAGCGGCGGTTTATACTCTGACGGTTGCGCGCAGGCTGTGCCCCAGCCGTGCCCTATCCTGCCGCCGCTCCCATGCCCCATCTTGCTGCGCCCTGCGCGCCCCGACCCTGGCCCTGACGATGAAGCACGCGACCTCCCACCTGCTGGCCCTTGCCGCCGCCTTGAGCACCGCCCTCGCCGCCAGCGGCGCCGCACAGGCCCAAGACGCCGCCGCCGGCGAGAAGAAGGCCGCCATGTGCATCGGCTGCCACGGCATCGTGGGCTACCAGGCCAGCTTCCCGCAGGTATACAAGGTGCCGATGATCTCGGGCCAGAACGCCGGCTACATCGTCGCCGCGCTGGCCGCCTACAAGAAGGGCGAGCGCAAGCACCCGACGATGCGCGGCATCGCTGTCACGCTGACCGACGCCGACATGGCCGACCTCGGTGCTTACTACGAGCTGCATGGCCAGAGCTCGATCAAGTCCGTGGCCGCCACGACGCCCAAGGCGCCGAGCGCGGCGGTCGGCGAACTGCTGACCAAGGGCGCCTGCGCCTCCTGTCACGGGGCCGACTACAACAAGCCGCTGATTGGCGCCTATCCCAAGCTGGCCGGTCAGCATGCCGACTACCTGTATGTGGCCCTGACGTCCTATGCCACCAGCGGCAACCCGCATGTCGGCCGCTCCAACGGCATCATGGTCGCCCAGGTCAAGCCCTATAGGCGGGCGGAACTCAAGGCCATGGCCCAGTACCTGGGCTCGCTGCCCGGCGACCTGAAGGTGGTGCCGCAGTCGCGCTGGCGCTGAGGGCCCGGCGTTTTCCGAAACAGCCGCCCGCCCCGGCGGCTTTTTTGTGCGCGCCGCGCCGTGGTGCGCACTAGGCACTCAGCCGGCCGGCCGCGAAAGCCCTGGCAGGCGCAGCACCCCGGTGGCCAGCGCCGTGCCCAGCAGGATGACGGCGCCACCGGCCAGCATTGCTGTGCTGGGCACCTCACCCAGCACGACGAAGCCCCACAGCGCCGCGCAGGCGGGGATCAGGAAGGTGACCGAAATCGCCTTGCTCGGGCCCGCGCGCGCAATCAGCCTGAAGTACAGGATGTAGGCCAGCCCTGTACACAGCACCGCCAGCAGCGCCGCTGCGCCCCAGGCTGCGGCACTGGGCGGGGCCGCCGGCCAGGTCCACAGCGCTGCCGGGGCCAGCAGCAGCGCGGCCGCCAACTGGCTGCCCGCGGCCATCGTCAGCGGCGGCACGCCCGTGGCACGCTGCTTGGTGTAGTTGGCGCCGAAGCCGTACAGCACCGTGGCGCCCAGGCAGGCGGCGATGCCCAAGGCCGGGCTGATGCCCGACAAATCGGGCTGCAGGTCGGCCTTGCCGGCGGACAGCGCGGCCACGCCGACAAAGCCGATCAAGAGGCCCAGGCCGCGCGATACGCCGGGGCGTTCGTGCAGCCAGGCCCAGGCGATCAGCGCCGCCCACAGCGGCGCCGTGGCGTTGAACACCGCCATCAGTGCGCTGGGCAGCACCAATGCCGCCAGGCCATACAGCACGAAGGGCAGGGCGGAGTTGATGGCGCCCAGCACCAGCAGCACGCGCCAGTGCGGGCTCAGCGACGCCCAGTGGCCGCGCAGCGCCAGCAGCGGCAACAGCAGTGCCGCCGCGCCGGCCACACGCACGAAGGCCAGCGCCACCGGGCCGAACTCGGTCGCGCCCAGGCGCATGAACAGGAACGAGGCGCCCCAGATCAGCGCCAGCAGCAGCAGGTCGGACAGGTCGCGACCGCGCATCAGGCGGCCATCTCCCGCCGCGCGGGGCTGGCTGCCGCTGCGGCTGCTTCGGCGGCTTCGGTCGCTTCAACGGCTTCGCTCCCACCCGCATTACCCGACCCACCCGACCCACCCGTTTCACCCGCTTCGGCCGCTTCGGCCGCTTCACCCGCTTGGGCCCAGGGCCGCAGCGCCTCGTGCGCCAGCAGCGCGCGCTTGCGCGGCAGGCCGCCGGCATAACCCGTCAGTGCCCCGTTGGCGCCGATGACGCGGTGGCAGGGCACCAGGATGCCGATGGGATTGCGCCCCACCGCCGCGCCCACCGCCCGCGCCGCGGTCGGATGGCCCAGCGCCGCGGCGATGTCGCCATAGCGGCAGGTGGTGCCGGGCGCGATCTGCAGCAACTGTCGCCACACCGCCCGCTGAAAGGGCGTGCCCTGGGCGTCCAGCGCCAGCGCACCGCTGTCCAGCAGCGCCTGTGCCGCGCCTGCGCCATCGCGCCAGTAGACGTCGAAGGCGCGTGCCGCCGCTTGCAGATGCGGATGCGCCGCGTCTTGCTGCAGCAGCAGCGGCCCCGGGTGGTGCGCCTGGGCGTCGAACCAGGCGCCGGCCATGCCATCGGCAGTGGCCGCGAGCAGCATTTCGCCCAGGGGCGTGCCGATGCGCAGGACGGCCTGCAGCGGGGACAGGGTCGGGCTCATGGGGAGGTCGGGCTCATGTCGAGATCGGGCTCATGGGGGACGGCTCCAGGGTATCGGTCTCGACGGCGTGCCACAGCCGCATCAGCGCATAGCCGCGCCAGGGGCGCCAGGGCTCGGCCAGGGCCAGCACCTGCCTGGCGTCGCGGGTGCCCAGCGCGTTCATCAGGCCGATGTCGCTGGCTGGCCAGGCATCGGGCCACGCCAGCGCGCGCATGACGATCAACTGCGCCGTCCAGTCGCCGATGCCGGGCAGCGCGTGCAGGGCCGCCAGCGTGGGTGCCAGCGGCGCGCCGCGATGCAGTTCGATGCGACCGGCGGCCACCTCGCGCGCCAGCGCCTGCAATGCGCCGACACGCTGGCGCACGATGCCCAGGGTGCCGATGTCGGCGGGGTCGGCGGCGGCCAGCGTGGCGGCGTCAGGAAACAGGCGTTGCAGTTCCGGCCAGGGGGTCTCGATGGCGGTGCCAAAGCGTGTCACCAGGCGCTGCACCAGGGTACGTGCGGCCTTGACCGTGACCTGCTGGCCCAGGATCACGCGCACGGCGCCCTCGAAGCCGTCCATCACGCCGGGCAGTCGCAGGCCCGGGCGCAGGGCCAGCGGCAGCCGCGCCATCACCGGGTCGATCAGCGCCGGGTCGGCGTCCAGGTCCAGCGCCTGGCGCACCTTGTGCAGCACTGCGCCCAGCACCGGCTGCAGGCTGTCCGAGGCACTGACATGCACCTCGTGCCGCGTTGGCACGAAGCGCACTTCCAGCCAGCCAGCCACCGTCTGCCCGCGGTGCTGCCAGGCCAGGGTGCGGCGCAGGCGCAGCGCGCCTGTGTCCACCGTTTCAACCCCTGGCACGACGCGTCGCGCGAAGTAGCCGATCACGCCCTCGATGTCGTAGGGCGGCCGGTAGGCCAGGCGCAGACCGGGTGTGGCAGCGGGTGCCGCGCCCTCGCGCCGCAGGCGGCTGGGACTGAAGCGGTAGCGCTCTGCAAAGGCGGCGTTGAAGCGCCGCAGGCTGCCGAAGCCCGCCGCCAGTGCCACCTGCGTCACCGGGGTGGCGGTGTCGGTCAGCAAGTGCTTGGCCAGCAGCAGGCGCTGCGTCGTCAAGTAGGCATGCGGCGACACGCCATGGGTGGCGGCGAAGATGCGTCGCAGGTGGCGGTCGGTGACGCCCAGGCGCGCGGCCAGGGCCGTCATGTCCACATCGTCGCCGGCCTGCACGGCGTGCTCGATGGTGCGCGCACCGGCATCGGCCAGGGCCTGCGACGAATCCATCATCGACAGACCCGGCGCAATCTCGGGCCGGCACTTCAGACAGGGGCGGAAGGCTGCGGCCTCGGCCAGCGAGCGGCTGGCGAAGAAGCGGCAGTTCTCGATGCGCGGCGTGCGCACCCGGCACACCGGGCGGCAGTAGATGCCGGTGGAAGTGACGCCGACGAACAGCCGGCCGTCGAAGCGCGCATCGCGGGCCTGCAACGCCAGATACTGTGCTTGCCGAGCCTCTGCGGCGGCGGGGTCGGCTGGGGTGTCGGCGACGGAGAACATGCCGGCATCATAGGCACCGGCCGGGCGGGGACTGGCCGTT
>JBBSCX010000097.1:0-10442 GCA_038249905.1 Burkholderiales bacterium | reverse complement strand
TAGGCGTTGAAGATCTCGCTTTCGTCCAGGCCCAGGCTCTCGACGATGTACTGGTAGGCGTGGGTATGGATGGCCTCTTCGAAGGCCTGGCGCAGCAGGAACTGCCGGCATTCGGGCGCCGTGATGTGGCGGTAGGTGCCCAGCACGATGTTGTTGGCGGCCAGCGAATCGGCCGTCACGAAGAAGCCGAGGTTGCGCTTGACGATGCGGCGCTCGTCGTCGGTCAGGCCGTTCGGATCCTTCCAGGTCGCGATGTCGCGCGACATGTTGACCTCGTTCGGCATCCAGTGGTTGGCGCAGGTGGCCAGGTACTTCTCCCAGGCCCACTTGTACTTGAACGGCACCAACTGGTTGACGTCGGTCCGGCCGTTGATGATGCGCTTGTCAGCCGCATTGACGCGGCGCTTTGAGCTGGCTGCAGCTGCATCCGCATCCGCATCCGCGTCCGCATCCGGCCGAGGCTCCAGAGACGTTGCAGCCGTGGGCTGCACGTTCGTGGTCTCGACCGTCGTCGCTGGCGCTGCGTCAGGCAACTTTGGCTGCAGCTTCGTCGGCAACTTCGCCGGCGTCGACAGCGGCTGCATCAGCGTCGCCGACGCGGGCATCGCGCCGCGCGGCGCAGGGCTTGAAGGAGCTTGAACTTCGTCTTCCCAGACCAGCATGTGTGTACTTCCTGTCGTCGTGAATTATCGGAGTGTTGTGTGCCAACACCAAGCACTTGTTGACATCGCGCCGCTGTCGTTGTTGCGACCTCGCATCGCGCCGCAAGCTGCAAGGCCGGATGGGCGCGGCATGCCCATCGCGCCGTGCGTCACAAGCTCATTGGCAAGCCTCGCAATCAGGGTTGTCGATGGAGCAGAACTTGATGTCGGTGGCCGGCTCGTTCGCGCCTGCATTGACCGGTGCACCTGCCGTCGCGACCGTGGCTGCGGGGGCCGCGCGCATCGCTGCGCCACCACCGGCTACTGCATTCAAAGCGCCCGGTGCCACCGTGGACTTTTCACTGTAGGTGGCGCTGGTGGTGCGCAGGTAATAGGTCGTCTTCAAACCGCGCAGCCAAGCCATCTTGTAGGTCTCGTCGAGCTTCTTGCCCGAGGCACCGGCCATGTAGATGTTCAGACTCTGCGCCTGGTCGATCCACTTCTGGCGCCGCGAACCGGCTTCCACCAGCCACGAGGCATCGACCTCGAAAGCCGTGGCGTAAAGGCGCTTCATTTCGTCGGGCACACGGTCGATGGGTTGCAGCGAGCCATCGAAGTGCTTGAGGTCCATCACCATCACGTCGTCCCACAGACCCAGGCGCTTCAGGTCGCGCACCAGGTAGTCGTTGATGACGGTGAACTCGCCCGACAGATTGCTCTTCACCGAGAGGTTGCCGAAGCAAGGTTCGATGGACGCATCGACGCCGATGATGTTGCTGATGGTGGCCGTGGGTGCGATGGCCACGCAGTTGCTGTTGCGCATGCCGTGTTCGCGGATGCGGGCACGCAGCGCATCCCAGTCCAGCGTCGCGCTGCGGTCCACCTGCAGGTATTGCGCACCGCCGCGCGCCTGCGTCAGCAGGTCCAGGCTGTCCTGCGGCAGGATGCCCCGGTCCCACAAGCTGCCGCGGTAGCTGCTGTAGCGGCCGCGCTCGGCCGCCAGTTCGGTGCTGGCCCAGTAGGCGTGGTAGCAGACCGCTTCCATGCTGCGGTCGGCGAACTCCATCGCCTCGACGCTGGCATACGGCAGGCGCAATTGGTACAGGCAGTCCTGAAAGCCCATGATGCCCAGGCCGACGGGACGATGCCGCAGGTTGCTGTCGCGCGCCTTCTTCACGGCGTAGTAGTTGATGTCGATGACGTTGTCGAGCATGCGCATCGCGGTGGCCGTCGTGCGCTTGAGCTTGTCGTGGTCGATCGTCATCACGCCATCAGCGTCCAGCAGGTGCTGGGCCAGATTGACGCTGCCGAGGTTGCACACGGCGATCTCGGTGTCGCTGGTGTTCAGCGTGATCTCGGTGCACAGGTTGGAGCTGTGCACCACGCCCACATGCTGCTGCGGGCTGCGCACGTTGCAGGCGTCCTTGAAGGTGATCCACGGGTGACCGGTCTCGAACAGCATCGACAGCATCTTGCGCCACAGGTCCTTGGCCTGCAGACGCCGGAAGAGCTTGATCTCGCCGCGGTCGACCTTGGCTTCGTAGGCCGTGTAGGCAGCCTCGAATTCGGCGCCGAACTTGTCGTGCAGGTCGGGGCAGGTGCTGGGGCTGAACAAGGTCCAGTCGCCACCGTCGATGACGCGGCGCATGAACAGGTCGGGGATCCAGTTCGAGGTGTTCATGTCGTGCGTGCGCCGGCGGTCGTCGCCGGTGTTCTTGCGCAACTCCAGAAACTCCTCCAGGTCGAGGTGCCATGTCTCCAGATAAGCACACACGGCGCCCTTGCGCTTGCCGCCCTGGTTGACCGCCACCGCGGTGTCGTTGACCACCTTCAGGAACGGCACCACGCCCTGGCTCTTGCCGTTGGTGCCCTTGATGTAACTGCCCAGGGCGCGCACACGCGTCCAGTCATTGCCCAGGCCGCCGGCGAACTTGCTCAGCAGCGCGTTTTCTTTCAGCGCTTCATAGATGCCGTCCAGGTCGTCGGCCACCGTCGTCAGGTAGCAGCTTGAGAGCTGGCTGCGGCGCGTGCCGCTGTTGAACAGCGTCGGCGTGCTGGACATGAAGTCGAAGGACGAGAGCACGCCGTAGAACTCGATGGCACGCGCTTCGCGGTCGATCTCGTTCAGCGACAGACCCATGGCCACTCGCATGAAAAAGGCCTGCGGCAATTCGATGCGTTGCTCTTCGATGTGCAGGAAGTAGCGGTCGTACAGGGTCTGCAGGCCCAGGTAGTCGAATTGCAGGTCGCGCTCGGGCTTCAGCGCCGCGCCCAGGCGCGCCAGGTCGAACTGCTGCATCTTCTCGTCCAGCAGTTCGGCCTCGACACCGCGCTTGATGAACTGCGGAAAGTACTCGGCGTAACGATCGGCCATGGCTTCCTGGCGCACGTCGCCACCCAGGATCTCGCGGCGGATGGTGTGCAGCAGCAGGCGCGCTGTGGCGCGGGTGTAGCCCGGGTCTTTCTCGATCAGGGTGCGCGCAGCCAGGATGGCGGCCTTGTAGACCTCGTCGATGGGCACGCCGTCGTAGAGATTGCGCCGCGTCTCGGCCAGGATGGGTTCGGCCTTCACGTCAGCGCCCAGGTCGGTGCACGCGAATTTGACCAGCGCACGCAGCGCGTCCTGGTCCAGTGGCACACGCTGCCCGTTGTCGAGCACATGCAGTTCAGGCGCCTTCGCCACCACCGGCGTGGCCTGACGAGCCCGCTCCTGTGCTCGACGCTCGCGGTACAGCACATAGGCACGCGCCACTTCGTGGTGGCCGCCACGCATCAGCCCCAGCTCGACCTGGTCCTGCACGTCCTCGATGTGGAAGGTGCCGCCGCCCGGGCGACTGCGCAGCAGCGCACGCACCACGCTTTCGGTCAGACCGTCCACGGTCTCGCGCACGCTGGCCGAGGCCGCACCCTGTGTGCCGTGCACAGCCAGGAAGGCCTTCATCAGGGCGACCGCGATCTTGTTCGGCTCGAAAGAAACCACCGAACCGTTGCGGCGGATGATCTGGTAGCCCGCATAGGCCGATTGCGGCGCGGCAGCGGTGGACACGGCACGGGTGGGTCTGGCACCGGCGGGCGGGTGAAGTTCGGTCGGGTGGGCGATGGTGGCTGGCATGGGGTTCCTTCTGGCTGCGTCTGGCTCGGTATGGTTGCGGACGCGGGTCCTGCGTGCCGTGCGCTGGGGCACGCAGACGCCGGCGGCAGGTCTTGTGGCGGGGTCGTGTGCGGGTTGAATGCGGGTCGAAGCGGGGTGGGTCGGGACGAGTCGGGATGGGCAACAGACAAGCGCATGTCGGCCCCGGCACCGGATCGCAACCGCCATACCCGGAGCCCACTTCGGCCGCAGGCTTTGAAGGCAGCCTTCGACCGCGGGCCCTGATATTGCGCTGTGATGTTGCGCTGTGAAACCGCGCTCCGATGCCGGGCTCGGTTCCGGCTTGGCCTGGTCACGATGCTGTCACTGGTCCACACTATATCTGGGGTGCAGACCCCCTTCAAGGGGCATGTCACCCACTACCGCTAGTGTGTGCTCGGGAACTTCCCTCATTGTGCGCAGGAGCAATGTCGCGCCGGGCCCTGCTCAGTCCGCGTCGCCGCGACTGTCATTGCGACCGTCATTACGCCCTTCCGCCAAGCCACTGCCCAGGCCGATGCCCAGACGTGCCATGCGGTAGCGCATTTGCCGCAACGACAGGCCGAGGCTGGCGCCGGCGGCGGTGCGGTTGTAGCGGTGGCGGTCCAGCGCCCGCTCGAGGATGTCGCGCTCGACCTCGTCGAGGTGGGCCACCAGGTCGCTGGGCAGCGGCACGGCCCGCGCCGCAAGGCCGACCACCGCAGGCACTGCGACCGGCGGCGTGGCCGCAGGGCCCAGCGGTACCGGGCCGCTGGGGATGCCTTCAGCCCCTTCCCCGCCGGGGCCCGTCAGGTCGGGCAGGCCCAGTTCGTCAGCGGTGACCACGGTGCTGCCGGACAGCGCCAGCGCACGGTGCAGCAGGTTCTCGAGTTCACGCACATTGCCCGGGAAGTTGTAGCCCAGCAGGCGCTGCAGGGCCTGATCGGACAGGACCGGCGCCGGGCTCACACCGGCATCGTGGGCAATGCGCTGCAGCACAGCCTCACAGATCAGCGGCAGGTCGTCCAGCCGCTCCCGCAATGGCGGCACATGCACGCAGATGACGTTGAGCCGGTAGTACAGGTCCTGTCGGAAGCGGCCGGCATGCACCTCGGCCCCCAGGTCCTTGTGGGTGGCGCTGACGATGCGCACATTGACCGGCGTCTCGGCCACCGCGCCCACGGGGCGCACGGCACGCTCCTGGATCACCCGCAGCAGCTTGCTCTGCATGGCCAGCGGCAGGTCGCCGATCTCGTCCAGGAACAGCGTGCCGCCCTGCGCCGCCTGGAAGAAGCCCTCGCGATCTTCGGCCGCGCCGGTGAAGGCGCCCTTGCGGTAGCCGAAGAACTCGGCCTCCAGCAGGTGTTCCGGAATGGCACTGCAATTGACGGCGACGAAGGCCTGCGCGCCGCGCGGCGAGACCTCGTGGATGGCGCGCGCGACCAGTTCCTTGCCGGTGCCGGACTCGCCTTGCACCAGCACGGGCGCCATGCTGCGCGCCACCTTCTCGACCAGCGCGCGCACCTGCTGCATGGCACCGGATGCGCCCACCATGCGTTGCAGCGCCCGCGCGGCGGCCGCGCGGCGAGGCGGCAGCGACCGCTCTTCGCCGGCCAGGGCACGCGACGAGGGTGGCGCAGCTGCCGCCGCCTCGGGCAAGCGGGTGGCCGCGGGCCCGCCGCCGCCACCGCCACCGCCGCCGCCACCAACGCCACCACCAACGCCACCACCAACGCCGCGCCCCAGTGCCGAGGCCACGACGGCGCGGAACTGTCGCAGGTCGACCGGCTTGGTCAGGTAGTCGTAGGCGCCCGCCTTCAGCGCCTCGACCGCGTTCTCGGCCGAACCGTAGGCAGTGATGACGATGCCGCGCTCGGCCCGGCCAGTTTCGTCCATGCGTCGCAGCAGATCCAGGCCGGTGCCGTCGGGCAGGCGCATGTCGGTGATGACCAGGTGGTAGCTGCCGGCCTGCAACAGCGACCACGCTTCCTCGACACCACTGGCACTCTCGACCTGGTAGCCCTCGCGCAGCAGCGTCAGTTCATAGAGCGTGCGCAGATCGGGCTCGTCGTCCACCACCAGCAGGCGCAGCTGTGTCGAGGTCGGGGTCACGGGCGGGGTCAAGGGCGGGGTCACGGGAAGGTCACGGGTGGGGTCGCGGCGGGACTGACGGTCGTGGACAAGTGTGGCGCTGTCACCAGGTGCGGGTTGCAGGACGCATCAGAACCGCGGGTCGCATGATGTCGGCGCCATCCAGCCCATCGGTGCATTCACCCGTTCAGGCATTCAGTCATCCAGGCTCAGCACCAACCCGGCGGACTTGCCGATGTCGACGGCCGGTGCACGGCGCAGGCTGACACTGAATTCGTTGCGCAGCGGCTCGGCCGCCGCAAGCGCCCGGTATTCCAGGCTGGCACCGTAGCGTTCACACAGCTCGCGGCAAATGTACAAGCCGAGTCCCGAACCGCGGCTGCGGGTCGAGAAGAAGGGCTCGAACAAGTGGCGTTCGATCTCGGGCGCAATGGGCGCCCCATCGGACAGCACGGACAGCTGCAGCACCGACTCGTCGCGCACGTTCAGTCGCAGCAGGATCGCGCCGGGTGCGCCGCTGGCATGACGGTGTGCGTTGTCCAAGAGGTTGACGAGCACGCGCCGCAGGTGCTCGGCGTCGAAGACCACGGCCAGCCCGGCGTGCGGCGTCGCTGACAGTTCCACCCGCAAGCGGCTGCTGCCACCCAGCGCCAGGCCCACGGTATGGGCCCAGTCGGCGGCCGCCGCGCCGACCACGGTCACGGCATCGATGTACTGGATGACCGGCTCAGCCCCGGGCGCCACTTCCATCACGTCATCGACCAGCCGCTTCAGCCGTTCGACGTTGTCGGCCACCATGCGCGCCAGCCGCTGCTGCGCGGGTGGCAGTCCGTCCTCGAGCAGCAGGGCATTGGCCTGCGAGATGGCGGCCAGCGGATTGCGAATTTCGTGTGCGATGCCCGCCGAGACCCGCCCCATGGCCGCCAGCTTCTCCTGCCGCAGCCGTGCCTGCGCCGTGCGCACGTCTTCCAGCAACAGCACCACGAACTGCTCGCCGTCGGCATCGGCCTGGCTGGCGCCGGGCAGGTCCAGCCCAGGCGGCGGCCGCCGCATGAAGCGCACCCGCATGCGCAGCGTGCGCAGCTGGCCGTCGCCCAGGGAGAGGGTCACCTCGCGCCCGGCCTCGGGCCAGCGTCCGCTGGCCAGCGCCTCGTCGACCGCGGCATGCAGCGTCTGCCAGGCCCGACGGTCGGCCAGCGCAAAGGGTGCCAGCGGCGCCAGGCCCTCGGCCACCAGCAGTGCGCGCGCGGCCGGGTTGGCGGCGCGCACCCGCAACTGGCGGTCCACCACCAGCACGCCATCGACCATCTCTTCGATCACCAGGCGGCTCAGCTGCGCCTGCTGCCGCGCCAGCTCTCGGCTGCCCCGCGCGGCCTGTTCCTCACGCACCAGTCGGCCGGCCAGTTCGCCCGCCAGCAGGGTGATGACGAACAGGCCCAGGCCGGCCAGCCCGGACTGCAGCATCGGCGCCGGCGCGCCGCCGTTGACGTGCCAGGCCACGGCCAGCAGCAGCAGGGCCACGGCCGAGGCCGTAGCCAGCGCCGGCAGCCGCGGCGTCAGCACACCCGCCATCAGCACCGGCAGCACCAGCAGCGCCGCGTAGTTGAAGCTGGAACCGAACTCCAACAGATGCAGGGTCGTGAAGGCCACCAGATCGACCGCGATCGTCGCCAGCCACTGCATGCGCCGCCGCCCGGGCTGCGGGTCGGCCAGCGACCCGTAACGCGGCAACAACCACAGCGTGATGGCCTGCACCGCGTACAGCAGGCACACCAGGGTGACCAACTCCGTGCCCCTGCCGCCCAGCGCCGTGGCCGCTCCCTGCGCCAGCACCAGGCCCAGGCCGATGACTGCGCGCGCGACGGCATAGGTGCGGAAGACGCGGGCCAACGCACTTTCGCTGGCCTGTGCCGCACCGGAACGGCGGCGGTCTCGGCTGTCGGCCGGGGCGTCCCCGGCCGCGAGCCAGCCAGGGTCGAAGAAAGAATCGCCCGGGCGGCCGACGTCGCCAGCGGTGGCCATCGCCGCGTCGCTGGCGCGGCGACGGTCATTGCGGCGTCGGTCGCCGTGGCGCCGGTCGGTGTCGCTGCTCATGACCGCATTACCGTATTACCGCATTACCGCGGTGAAGCGGTCGCGGCGCTCAGCCCGGGCCGGCACGCCGATGCTCTTCGCCGCAGTACAGGCGTCCGCCCTCGTCCACCACGGCCTCGGGGCGCGGCAGGTGCAGACCGCAATGTGTGCACGACACGATCTCGGCCGGGGCTGGCGGGCTGCGCCCCGGGCGCGCGCTTTTCTTTGCCGCAGCGTCGGTGCCCCGGCCGGTGCGCGGCGGGTCGTCGCGGCGCGCGCGGCCCATCAGCCACCACAGCACCACCACGGCCAGCAAGACGAGCAGGAGCACACGCAACATGACCGCTCAGTCCCTGCAATGCAGTGGGTTCATGTCACCGGCTCAAGACGCTGCCCGACCCAGCAGCACCTCGAGCACGAAGCGCGTGCCCACATAGGCCAGCAGCAGCAGCGCCGCACCGGCGTAGAGCCAGCGTGTGGCGCGGCGCCCGCGCCAGCCACGCAGCCTGCGCCCCACCAGCAGGGCGGCGAACACCGCCCAGGCCAGCAGCGAAAAGAAGATCTTGTGGTCCAGCTGCCACGACGGCGCCGTGACCACGCCCAGCAGCAGGGTCGCCGTCAAGACGGCAAAGCCAGCCTCGACAAAACGGAATGTCAGCCGTTCCAGTTGCAGCAGCGGCATGCCCATGGCCTTGATGCCCCCGCCCCCGGCCCCGCCGGCGCCCATGCCCAGCTGGCCGGCACGCAGGCGGCGTTCCGCCGCATCGAGCAGGCCCGCGTGCAGCACGGCAGCGCCGAACAGGCCGTAGGACGCGACGCCGAGCACGAAGTGCAGCGGCGACAGCGGCGAGTGCATCACCTTGGGCTCCCCCGGGAACGCCGCCGCCAGCCACACCGCCAGTGCGCCGGCCAGCGCCAGCACCAGCCTGACCGCAGGCAACGGGACGAGGCGGCTCTCCACCGTGTGCACGGCGATCACGAGCCAGGCCGTCATCGACAGCACGGGCCCGAAACCCAGGCGCGCGCCCGGCGTCAGCGCGCCGAAGCCGCTGATGTCGATGACCAGCAGCCCCAGGTGCAACAGCCAGCCGCCGACAAACGCGGTCGCCGACACCCGCTGCAAGCCGGCGGCCGCACCGGCACGCTGCCACACCGACGGCAGGGCCGCCAGCAGGTAGAGCCCCACCGTCACCGCGGCCAGCAGCAACGGGCCGCCAAGTGCGGCCGGGGGGGTGCTCGATAGAATCATCGGCACAGTGTAGCGAGCAGCCCGTCGGACTCTTGCCCCTCACGACGGGCCCGCATCCGTCGGCCCCTGCCTGCACCCACCCGCGCTTCACCGCGCGCCCGCCCTCCGATCCGCCCTGCCTGCAGCCGATGGCCTCCACCCTGTCAGACCGCCTGTCGCGCCTGGTCAAGACCATGCGCGGCCAGGCCCGCATCACCGAGTCCAATGTGCAGGACATGCTGCGCGAGGTGCGCATGGCCCTGCTCGAGGCCGACGTGGCGCTGCCGGTGGTGCGCGACTTCATCGCCCGCGTCAAGGACAAGGCGCTGGGGCAGGAGGTCGTCGGCTCGCTGAACCCGGGCCAGGTGCTGGTGGCGATGGTGCAGAAGGAGCTTGCTGCGACCATGGGTGAAGGGGTCAGCGACCTCAACCTGGCGGCCCAGCCGCCGGCGGTGATCCTGATGGCCGGCCTGCAGGGCGCGGGCAAGACCACCACTGTGGCCAAATTGGCGCGCCACCTGATCACGAAGCGCAAGAAGAAGGTGCTGACGGTATCGGGCGACGTCTACCGCCCGGCGGCTATCGAGCAGTTGAAGACCGTGACGGCGCAGGCCGGTGCCGAGTGGTTTGCGTCCGATGCCAGCCAGCAGCCGCGCGACATCGCCCTGGCCGCGCTGGACTATGCCAAGCGCCACTATTTCGACGTGCTGATCGTCGACACCGCCGGCCGCCTGGCCATCGATGAGGCGCTGATGGCCGAGATCAGCGGCCTGCACGCGGCGCTGAACCCGGTGGAGACCTTGTTCGTCGTCGACGCCATGCAGGGCCAGGACGCGATCAATGTGGCCCGCGCTTTCAAGGAAGCGCTGCCGCTGACCGGCATCGTGCTGACCAAGCTGGACGGCGATTCGCGCGGCGGCGCCGCTTTGTCGGTGCGCAGCGTGACCGGGGTGCCGATCAAGTTCGCGGGCACGTCCGAGAAGATCGACGGGCTGGAGGTCTTCGACGCCGAGCGCCATGCCGGGCGTGTGCTGGGCATGGGCGACATCGCCGCCCTGGTCGAGGAGGTGAGCAAGGGCGTCGACGTCGCTGCGGCGCAGAAGCTGGCCGAGAGGGTCAAGAGCGGTGGCTTCGACCTCAACGATTTCCTGTCGCAGATCAGCCAGATGAAGAAGATGGGCGGCCTGGCCGGGCTGATGGACAAGCTGCCGAGCGCGATGACCGCGCAGGCCGCCGGCGCCGACATGGGCCGGGCCGAGCGCGACGTCAAGCGCATGGAAGGCATCATCTGCAGCATGAC
>JBBSCX010000096.1:0-10522 GCA_038249905.1 Burkholderiales bacterium | reverse complement strand
CGTCATCTGGCCGATGATGTAGGTGATGGATGCGGTCAACAGGCAAACAACGGCCACGGTGGACGCGCTCTTGCTGTAGAAGCGGTCGCCAATGAACTGCGGCACCGTGAACTTGCCAAACTTGCGCAGGTAAGGCGCCAGCAGCATGGCCAGCAGCACGTAGCCGCCGGTCCAGCCCATCAGGAACAGGCCGCCGCCGTAACCCATGTTGCTGATCAGGCCGGCCATCGAGATGAACGACGCGGCGCTCATCCAGTCGGCCGCGGTGGCCATGCCGTTGGTGACCGGGTGCACGCTGCCGCCGGCGGCGTAGAACTCGCTGGTGGAGCCGGCGCGGGCCCAGATGGCGATGCCGATGTAGAGCGAAAAGCTCAGGCCGACACCGATGTAGATGGTGGTTTGGAGATCCATGGTCAGGTGCTCACTTTTCTTCGACGCCGAACTGGCGGTCGATGTCGCCCATCTTCTTGGCGTAATAGAAGATCAGGAAGATGAAGACGTAAATCGAGCCCTGTTGCGCAAACCAGAAACCCAGCGGCGCGCCGCCGAGATGGATGTTGTTGAGCAAGGGTGCGAGAAGGATGCCAAAGCCGAAGCTCACCAGGGCCCAGACCGCGAGGATCTTGCCCAGGAGGCCCAGCGTGGCTTTCCAGTAGCCGCTGCTGTCGTGTTCCATGAAATTGCGTCTCCTCGAAACGTTGGTGCGGATGTCGTGGCCTGAAGGGCTCTCGGCCAGCAGCCGAGCGCCCTTCGGGTCAGTGGGGACTATCAGGCCGCCGTCTGACCACCTTCTGACAACGCGCTGAACGCCGGCTTACAAGATGGGCGGAAACCCGCATGCCTCATCCCACCATGCGGAGATCTCGCGCCTTCACAGCGAAACTCTTCAGCGATCCGAAGCTTTGGCGACCCTGGTCGGCCATTGCCGCCGCAACCGCCACCGCAGCCGCCGCATCCGCGCCGACCGCAGGTCTTGCACCGGGGTCAGCGCGCGGTGGACGCGGTGGACGCGGTGGACGTGGTCGAGCGCAGCGCCGCGGCCAGTCCGTCCAGGTAGTCGCTGAACTGGTGCACGTCGCCATGCGCGGCCAGAGGCAGGCGCAGCAATGTGGCGCCGCTGTGCGCCGGCGCGACGGCGAGCAGCCTTTCGCTGTGTACCGGCGTGATCAGCGTGTCGCGTTCGCCATGTGCCAACCACAGCGGCCCACGCAGCCGGGCCACGTCTTCGGCCGTCTGCAGCGGGTAGCGCAGCACGGCCGCCAGCAGCGGGCGCGGCAGCAAGGGGAACTGCTCGTGCGCCAGGTCGAGCATGCCGCTGAAGGGCGAGACCAGCACGGTCATGTCGGGCTGCACGTCTGCAGCCAGCTTCGCGGCCAGTGCGGTGCCCAGCGAGCGGCCATAGACGATGCGCCGCTTGCCGGCGTAAGCCGGTGCCACATGGTCCCAGGCGGCGCGAACGTCGGCATGCAATTGCGCTTCGCTGTCGATGCGGCCGCTGCTCTTGCCGTAGCCGCGGTAGTCGATCATGTAGAGGTCGAGGTTCTGGCGCCGATACCAGTCGACGTTGACGAACCAGCTGCTCAGATTGCCCCCGTTGCCGTGCAGGAAGAAGACCACGCCACCCGGTTGCGGCAGCTTCAGGTGCAGGGCGTTCAGACGTGCGCCGGGCACGTCGAGCCAGCTTTCGTGCACATCGGCACCGAGCCTGAACTTGAAGTCGGTGGGCAGGGGGGCGGGGCGGAACAGCAGCCGTTCCTGCCCCCACCACAGTGCGGCCGCGATGACCGCGTACAGCAGAGTCACGGTGGCCAGGGCCGCCAACACCCGCGCACGCCAGAGGGGCCGGCCGCGTCCATAGAAGGGCGTGCCCAGGCTCATGCCGTTGCCGGCCGCAGCGCCATGCGCCGGGCCAGCCACACGCTGAGCACGATCGCACCCAGCACCCAGGCCGCTGCCGGCCAATGCAGGGAGCCGAAGCCGCCCGCGGCCAGCATCGCGCCGCCACCGGCGGCGCCGATCGCCTGCCCCAGGTACATGGCCGAGGTGTTCAGCGCCAGCAGCGCCGACGCGTATTGCGGCGCCGAGGTGCCCAGGCGCGCCTGCTGCGCCGAGTTGGCGGTAAAACAGCCCAGGCCCCAGGGGATCATGACCAGGGCCATCGTCATCACGCCGCCGGCCAGGGGCCAGGCCAGCAGCGACACCAGCACCAGCACCAGCGTCAGGTTGACGCAGGCCGCCGGGCCCAGGCGGTCCACCCAGCGCCCCAGCAACAGGTTGCCGGCCAGCCCGAACAGGCCGAACCACAGGAACAGCAGGCTGACGCCCGCCGCGTCGGCGCCCAGCACCTGGCTGTAGTAGGGCGCGAAATAGCTGAAGACCGTGAACTGCCCGGCCGCGCTGAGTGCCGTCACCGCCACCATGCCCATCAGCAGCGGGTGTGTGAAGACCGCCCCCCAACTGGCCAGCGACAGTGGCGGCGGCCGCACCCCGCGCGGCACCGTGCGCCAGACCCAAACAGCCGCCGCCAGCGACAGCAGGGCCACCAGCACGAAGGCCCAGCGCCAGCCGTAGGCCTCGCCGATGTAGCTGTGCAGCGGCATGCCGATGACCGAGGCCAGGCTCCAGCCCAGGAAGATGGTGGTGATGGCGCGGCCGCGGTCCTCGGGCCTTGCCATCACGTTGATGGCCGCGGCCGCCTGGGGCGTGAACAGCGCCGCGCCCAGCATGCAGGCCGCGCGCACCGGCAGCAGCCACGCGAAGTCGGGCATCAAGGCGCTGAGCAGGTGGCCCACCGCGTACCACACCAGGGCCAGCGTCAGCAGCAGGCGCCGGTCGATGCCGCCGACCACGGCCGCCATCAGGGGCGCTCCGATGGCCATCACCACCGCGGCCACGCTGATCAACTGACCACCCACGGCCACCGACACCTGCAGCGATCGCACCAGGTCGTTGAGCGAGCCGGCCGCCACCATGACGCCGCAGCCGATGGCGAAATTGCCGGCCAGCAGCGACAGCCTGGCACGCGCCACCGCGGCTTCGTCGTGCGGCATCGCGCCGGGCGACACGGCCGCGGTGCTCACCGCGCCGCCCTTCGCTGCGGCTCGGCCCGGACTGTCATCGCAACACCTTCAGCGCCTCGGGGTTGACCAGGTTCGTCGGCTGCTTCTGGATGAAACTGATGACGTTGTCGAAGGCGGCGCCGAAGTAGTTTTCGTAACTGTCCTGCTCGACATAGCCGATGTGGGGTGTGCACACCGCGTTTTCCAGCCGCAGCAGCGGGTGGCCCTGCAGGATGGGTTCGCTCTCGAACACATCCACTGCCGCCATGCCCGGGCGGCCGCGGTTCAGCGCCGCCACCAGGGCGTTGTCCTGCAGCAGTTCGGCGCGCGAGGTGTTGACCAGCAGGGCGGTCGGCTTCATGCGCGACAGCGCCTCCAGGCTGACGATGCCGCGTGTGCGCTCGCTCAGCCGCAGGTGCAGCGAGATCACGTCGCAGCCATCGAAAAAGCTTTCGCAGGAAGTGGCTGCGCCGTGGCCATCGGCGACGGCGCGGGCCCGCGATTCGTCGCTGCCCCAGACCTGCACCTGCATGCCGAAAGCGCGGCCGTAGCCCGCCACCATCTGCCCGATCCTGCCGTAACCCCAGATGCCCAGGGTCTTGCCCGCCAGCTTCATGCCGAGCGCGAAGTTGGGCGGCATCGAGGCTGTCTTCAGCCCGCTCTGCTGCCAGGCGCCGTGCTTGAGGTTGCCGATGTACTGGGGCAGGCGCCGCATGCTGGCCATGATCAGGGCCCAGGTCAGCTCTGCCGGTGCCACCGGCGAGCCCGTGCCTTCGGCCACCGCGATGCCCAGCTTGGTGCAGGCCTCGACGTCGACGTGGCTGCCGACGCGGCCGGTCTGCGAGATCAATTTCAGCTTGGGCAGTTTTTCCAGCAGGGCCTTGGGGAACTGCGTGCGTTCGCGGATCAGCACCAGCACCTCCGCGTCGCGCAGCCGCACCGACAACTGCCCGATGCCCTTGACGGTGTTGGTGAAGACCTTGGCGTTGTAGGGCTCCAGGCGCGTGGCGCACTTCAGCTTGCGAACGGCGTCCTGATAGTCGTCGAGGATGATGATGTTCATGCAGCGCGGGTCGGCGCGGGGCCGGCGCGGGGGATCGTGGACAGGGGGACTTCAGGCGGGGCACCGATTCTGCCCCGCATCACCGCAGGGCGCTGTCGGCGCTAGCATCGTGCAGTCACCCCCCGCCCGCACCCCGCCCCCATCCCGCCAGCACCTACCGTGCGCCCGCCAACGACATCGGAGAACACCATGAGCCTGTCCATGCATGCCGCCAGCGTGCCCACCTTCGTGCGCAGCTTCCACAACATGGTGTCCTGGCTGGACAAGGCCCAGGCCCACGCCGAAGCACGCAAGTTCAGCCCCGACGCCTATCTCACGCTGCGACTGGCGCCCGACATGCTGCCCCTGAGCAAGCAGGTGCAGATCGTCACCGACATCGCCAAGGGCTGTGTCGCGCGGCTGTCCGGGCAGGAGCCGCCGTCGTGGCCCGACGACGAGGCCACGCTGGAGGCGCTGCGCGCTCGCCTGCACAAGGCTGCCGACTACGTGCAGTCGGTGCCGGCCGCAGCCATCGAGGGCAGCGAAGCGCGCGAGATCGCACTGCCCACACGCACGGGCGAGCCGCGACGCTTCACCGGCCAGGCCTACCTGACCGACTTCGTGCTGCCCAACGTGCACTTCCACGCCAGCATCGCCTACGCGCTGCTGCGCCAGGCCGGCGTCGAACTGGGGAAGAAGGACTTTCTCGGCATCTGAAGGCGCGCTGGCCGCGCCGGGGCTCGAGCTGTCGGCCTAACGGCGTGCCGCAACGGGCTCGTTGGCCCGTGCGCGCGGGCCGGCCGGCGCACCGGCTCGCTGCACCTGGGTCCGCCGGGCCTTGTTGGTCGCCTGCGCCCTGGCCGGCGCCTTCGGCGGCAGCATGACGACGATGGTGCTGCCGGCCTTGAAGCGGGCCTTGGTGCCGACACCGTTCCAGCGCGCGACGGCGGCCGCGCTCAGGCCGTAGCGGCGTGCCACGGCGACCACGCTGTCGCCCGACTTGCCGGCCCGCAAGGTCACGCGACGAGCCGGCCGCGCCTGCGGCGAGAGTTGCAGCACAGCGCCGTTGGCGACCCGTTCGCTGACGTCGCGCGTGACCGCTGCATTGCGAGGCACCAGCAGCGTCGATCCCTTGCGCACCAGCATGCGCGGCGGAATGCGGTTGATCTCGCGCAGCCGCTGCTCGCTCAGGCCCACCAGCTTGGCGGCTGCAAGCGGCTGCATCGTGCGCGGCGCGACCCAGGCCGTCCAACTGGCCATGGGGCCACGGTGGAGGGCCAGGTTCTCGGCGAAGCGGTGCGCGTTGTCGTAAGGCAGCAGCACCTGCGGCGTGCCCGCGGCCAGGATCACCGGTTTGTTCAGCTGCGGGTTCAGGGCCCGGAACTCGTCCAGTTCCAGCGCCGACAGCCGTGCCACCAGCGCCACGTCGATGTCGCGCACGATCGGCATGCTGAGAAAGAACGGGTGGTTCGCCAGCGGCGGCAGCCTTAGCGCGAAGTCGGCCGGGCGCTCGATCAGCGCGCGCACCGCCAGCAGCTTGGGCACGTAGTTGCGCGTTTCGTCGGGCATGCGCAGGTGGGCATAGGTGGTCGGCAGACCGGCGCGTTCGTTGTGGCGCAGCGCGCGCTGCACATTGCCCTGGCCCCAGTTGTAGGCCGCCAGCGCGAGGTGCCAGTCGCCGAACATGCCGTGCAGCTTCTCCAGGTAGTCCAGCGCGGCGCGGGTGGAGGCCAGGATGTCGCGCCGGTCGTCGCGGAACAGGTTCTGCCGCAGTTCGAAGTCGCGGCCGGTGGCGGGCATGAACTGCCACATGCCGGCAGCGCGCGCACGCGACACGGCCTGCGGGTTGAAGGCGCTCTCGATGAAGGGCAGCAGGGCCAGGTCGGCGGGCAGGCCGCGCTTTTCGACTTCTTCGATGATGTGGAAGAGGTAGCGGCCGCCGCGTTCGGTCATGCGCTGCACGTAGTCGGGGCGGCTGGCATACCACTGCGTCCAGCGCGCGGTGCGTTCGTCGTCCACCGGCTGCAGCGCCAGGCCGCTGCGCACACGGGTCCAGAGGTCGCTGTCGTCGCCGATGGTCGGGGCGTCGAGCAGCACGGGCTCTTCAGCGGGCGTGGGCAGGGCCACCGCCAGCGGCACCGCACCCTGCGCGGCCAGGTTTTCGGCCGCGCTGGCTGCCGATTCGGGGCCCGGCACGGTCGCCGCAGCGGCGGCGCGGGGGTCTGCCTGGGTCCCCGGTGGCTGAACGACAGCCAGGGTGCCTGTCGCGGCGGCTGGCGGGGTGTCTGTCGTGGCGACAGAGCTCGTGAAAGGTGCCGGTGCGGTGGCGCAACCGGCCAGGGCCAGCATGCAAAGCGTCAGGGCCAGGCCGGGTGCGCGGGTCTTCATCGGTAGCGGTTCTTCCATTCGCGCAGCGCGGCCAGCACGGTCACGGCGTCTTCGTCGGGGGCACCCTGCGCACGGGCCGCGGCCACGACCGCCGGTTCGGTGCAACGCAGGAAAGGGTTGATCAAGCGCTCGAGCGCAATGTTCGAGGGCAGGGTGGGCAGGCCTTGCTCGCGCAGTTGCCGGCAATGAGCGATGTGTGCGACCAGATCCGCGTTGTCTGGTTCCACGCTGAGTGCAAATCGCAGGTTGGACAGCGTGTATTCGTGGGTACAGCAGACCCGCGTGCGGCCGGGCAGGGCCGCCAGTTTCGCCAGCGATGCGCTCATCTGCGCGGGTGTGCCTTCGAACAGCCGGCCGCACCCGGCCGAGAACAGGGTGTCGCCACAGAACAGCAGTGGCGCGGTGTCGGCCGTTTGCTGCACGTAGGCGATGTGGCCTGCCGTGTGGCCGGGCACGTCCAGCACCTCGAAGTGCAGGCCCAGCACCTCGATCTGATCACCTTCGGTCAATGGCACGAAGGGCGCCGGAATGTCTTCACGCGACGGGCCGTAGACGCGACCGGTAAGCCGCGGGCGCAAGCCATCGACGCCGCCGACATGATCGGCGTGGTGGTGCGTCACTAGAATCGTCTGCAACTCGAGGCTGTGGGCATCGAGCGCCGCCTGCACCGGTGCGGCATCGCCCGGATCCACCACCACGGCGCGCACGCCGTCGTGAAGCATCCAGATGTAGTTGTCGGCGAAGGCGGGCAGCGCTAGGAGATTCATGACGAGAGACGAGTCGATTATAGAGTTGGGGGCCTGGCTGCGGACCGCGCCGGGCCGCTACCTGCTGGACTGGGAACAAGACCGTCTGGACCATGGTGTCACCGACGCCTTCGGCTTCCATGCGCTGCAGCTGGGCCTGCCCGAACTTGAAGGCCTGCGTGCCAACCGCATGCCGCACCGCTGGGTGGCCAGCGACTCCATGCATGTGCCCGAACTGCTGCCGCTTGCGCCCCAGCGCGACACCAGCATCAGCACCCAGTCCGCCGTCGGCGACACGGTGCATTTGCACTGCGAATTCGACGCCTTGCCCTTCGCCAACGCCAGCATCGACCTCGTCGTGCTGCCGCATGCGCTGGAGTTGGCGCGCGACCCGCACCTGACATTGCGCGAGGTCGAGCGGGTGCTGGCGCCCGAAGGTCGCATTGTCATCGCCGGCTTCAACCCGGCCAGCCTGTGGGGCCTGCGCCAGCGTGCCGGCCGGGCGCGCCGCGGCTTGGGGCTGGCGCCTGAACAGGGCCTGTACCTGCCGCGTGCGGGCGACTTCATCGGCTTTTGGCGGCTGCGCGACTGGCTGCGACTGCTGGGCTTCGAGATCGAGGGGGGACAGTTCGGCTGCTACCGGCCACCGCTGGCCACCGACCGCTGGCTTCAGCGCTTCGAATGGATGGACCGAGTCGGCGATCGGTGGTGGCCGGTGTTCGGCGCGGTCTATTTTCTCGTCGCCGTCAAGCGGGTGCGCGGCATGCGCTTGGTGGGACGGGTGCGACAGCCGCAACGCAGGGCTGCGCCGCGGGCGGCGGTCGTGGCGCAGCGCCAGCCCGAACCGGCCCTGAACCGTGAATCCGAGTCCGCCTGAGAAGGCGCGTGCGGTGAGCCTGCAGGAACCCCTGCACATGTGCCCCAGCTCCTGACCCCTTGCACCTGAACGCCAGAACATGAACGAAGTGACGATCTACACCGACGGCGCCTGCAAAGGCAACCCGGGCCCGGGGGGCTGGGGCGCCTGGCTGCGCAGTGGCGAACACGAGAAGGAACTCTTCGGTGGCGAGCCCCTGACGACCAACAACCGCATGGAGCTGACGGCCGTGATCGAGGCCCTGTCGGTGTTGAAGGTGGCGCCTGCCACGGTGGTGCTGCACACCGACAGCGAATACGTGAAGAACGGCATCACGACCTGGATCCACGGCTGGAAGTCGCGCGGCTGGAAGACGGCCGACAAGAAGCCGGTGAAGAACACCGACCTGTGGCAGCGCCTGGATACGCTGAACGCGGCCCACCGCGTCAGCTGGCGTTGGGTCAAGGGGCACTCCGGCGACCCGGGCAATGAACGTGCCGACATGCTGGCCAACCGGGGTGTGGCCACTGTCGTGGGTTGAGGCGGTCGGCGGGCGCGGACCGTCGCCTGGACGGGTCGGGCAGCAAATCCCGCCGCCCCGCCGAGTGGTGCCCGGATGGGCACAATTGCGGATTACCCCGCGTCGCGAGAACAAGCCTTGAAGAAGATCCATACGGTGGTGGCCGTGCTCGGTGTCGCATTGGCCGGTGGCGGCGCCTGGTGGTGGCAGAACAAGGCCGCCAGCGCCACGGCCCCCTCGATGGCAGGCGGCGGCGCAGCACCTGCGCGGCCCGGCAATGCGCCGGGCGGCCGCGGTGGCCCGGGCGGCCCCGCGGCGGTGGAGGTCGCACGCGCCGAGGCGCTGACGCTCAGCGACGACGTGCAGGCCGTGGGCTCGCTGACGGCGCGCCAGAGCGTGGTGCTGCGCCCCGAGGTCAGCGGCCGCATCGCTTCGATGGGCTTCAACGAAGGCCAGCGCGTGCGCCGCGGGCAGCTGATCGTGCAACTCGACGACACCCTGCAGCGCGCGCAGATGCAGCAGGCTGAAGCCCAGGCCGCCATCGCCCGCACCAATTTCCAGCGCAGTCGCGAACTGCTGGCACAGAACTTCGTCAGCCAGAGCGCCGTCGACCAGAACGGCGCCGCGCTGGCCGTGGCCGAGGCACAGGTGGCGCTGGCCCGCGCGCAGCTGGCGCGCATGCGGGTGCTGGCGCCGTTCGACGGCACCGCCGGGCTGCGCCGGGTCGACGTCGGTGACTACGTCAAGGACGGCGCCGACATCGTGACGCTGGAAGACCTGTCGTCGCTGGCGATGCAGTTCCGCCTGCCCGAGCAATTCGTCTCGCGACTGCGCACCGGCCAGGCCGTCGAGGTGGCACTGGACGCGATGCCGCAGCGCGTGTTCAAGGCCCGCGTCGAGGCGCTGGACTCGCAGGTCTCGGCCGAGGGTCGCGCGCTGCTGGTGAAGGCGCGGCTGGAAGACGGTGGCACGCAGCTGCGGCCGGGCATGTTCGCGCGCGGCCGCGTCGTGTTCGCGGTGCGCGAGAACGCCGTCGTCGTGCCCGAGGAGGCGCTGGTGCCCGTGGGTGCGCGGCAGTTCGTCTTCAAGATCACCGACGGCGCCGATGGCGCCAAGGTGGCGCAGCGCGTGGAAGCGCGCATCGGCGTGCGCCTGCCAGGCAAGGTCGAACTGTTGGCGGGCATTGCCGCCGGCGACACCGTCGTCACCGCCGGGCAGTCGCGACTGATGCGCGGCGACGCCGTGCCGGTGCGCGTGGTCGACCTCGAACGCGTGACGCAGCCGCGCGCGGCGGCCGCGCCCGGTGCTGCGACGGTGCCGGGCGCCGGCCAGGCCGCCGGATCCGGCGCCTCCGGCCCCAACGGCCCCAACGGCCCCGTCAGTCCCGCCAGCCCGCCCAAGCCCTGAATCCCTGACGCCCTTGATGCGTGCATCCGCCGCCACCGTCGGATCTGCTGCGCCGCACGTTCCGACCTGAAGAGAACCCCCGATGCGACTGTCCGAGACCTCGATCCGCCGCCCCGTGCTGGCCAGCGTGATGTCGCTGCTGCTGGTGCTGATCGGCCTGGTGTCGTTCCAGCAGCTCACGGTGCGCGAGTACCCGAAGATCGACGAGCCCCTGGTCAACGTCAACACGCGGCTGGTCGGCGCGTCTTCCGAGGTCATCGAGAGCCAGGTCACCAAGCCGCTCGAAGACTCCATCGCCGGCATCGACGGCGTGGACATCATGACCTCGATCTCGCGCACCGAGCAAAGCCAGATCACGGTGCGGTTTCGCCTCAGCAAGGACCCCGATACCGCCGCCGCTGAGGTGCGCGACCGCGTGGCGCGAGTGCGCGGTCGCCTGCCCGCTGCGGTGGACGAACCCGTCATCAGCAAGGTCGAGGCCGACGCCACGCCCACCATCTGGCT
>JBBSCX010000095.1:0-10558 GCA_038249905.1 Burkholderiales bacterium | reverse complement strand
TCAGCAACCCGGGCGCGGCATCAGATCTGCACCATCTCGAAGTCTTCCTTGCGCGCACCGCATTCGGGGCAGGTCCAGTTGATCGAGACATCGGCCCAGGCCGTGTGGGGGGGGATACCGTGGTCAGGGTCGCCGACGGCTTCGTCGTAGATCCAGCCGCAGATCAGGCACATCCAAGTACGCGGTTCGCTCACGTCAGACCAGTCACCTCACTACAATGGGTCGCAATTGTAGCCACGCCCTTCCCAGGGAACGCGGCCTGCGCAGGGCGAGAGTTCGTGAGCGTCCGCACGGCTTCGCCCCTTCCCCGCGCCGGCCCGGTGGCGTGCTCTGGTGCCTGCTTTCAGCAGCCACCCTGGCGATTCCGGACCCGCGCTTTTCTCCCGCACCCGCCCATGACCCCCCAACCCGCACCGGCCACCGAACCCCAGGACCCGGGCGCCGAACCGCCGCCGCCCGCCTGCGTGATGTGCTTCAACGCCAGCGACGCCAGCGGCGCCGGCGGCCTGGCTGGCGACATTGCCACCATCGCCGCGATGGGTGCACATGCGCTGCCCGTCGCCACCAGCATCGTCATCCGCGACACCGCCGACATCTTCGAGCAGCATGCGCTGGATGCCGACGTCGTGGCCGAGCAGGCGCGCACGGTGCTGGAAGACGTCACCATCGCCGGCTGGAAGGTCGGCTTCCTGGGCAGCGCCGACGCCGTCAGCGCGGTGGCCGAGGTATTGAGCGACTACACCGAGATCCCGCTCGTGTCCTATCTGCCCAGCCTGAGCTGGATGGAAGAAGACGAGCTGCAGCCGTATCTGGAGGCCTTCCGTGAACTGATCCTGCCCGCCACCGAGGTGCTGGTGGGAAGCCACAAGACGCTGCAGGACTTCCTGCTGCCCGACTGGGACAACGAACGCCCGCCCTCGGCACGCGAACTGGCGGTGGCTGCGGCCGAGCATGGCACCCGCTATGTGCTCGTCACCGGCGTGATGCTGCCCAGCAAGGGGCCCGAGCAGTACATCGACAACGTGCTGGCCTCGGCCCAGGGCGCGCTGACGGGCGAGAAGTTCGAGCGCTTCGACGCCGGCTTCATCGGCGCCGGCGACACCCTGGCCGCGGCCCTGGCGGCGCTGCTGGCCGCGGGCAGCGAATTGCAGGCTGCCGTGGGTGAGGCGCTGAGCTTCCTCGACCAGAGCCTGGACGCGGGCTTTCGCCCGGGCATGGGCAACATCGTGCCCGACCGCTTCTTCTGGGCCCTGCCGCCGCCGGAAGAAGGCGAAGAAGGCATGGACGGCCCCGAAGGCCCGGACGGTGGCGGCGCCGGTGGCCTGGGTGGGCCCGAATCAGGTTTCGACGACAAGCACAACAAGGGGGCTCCGCGCCGTGTCCATTGAGAAGTCCAGCAACGCCGCACTCTTCGCCCGCGCCCAGGGGGTGATCCCGGGCGGGGTCAATTCACCGGTGCGCGCCTTCCGCGCCGTCGGTGGCACGCCACGCTTCATCCGCCGCGCCCAGGGCCCCTACATGTGGGACGCCGAGGGCACGAAGTACATCGATTACATCGGCTCGTGGGGTCCGATGATCCTGGGCCACGGCCACCCGGCGGTGGTCGAGGCGGTGCAGCGTGCGCTTTTGGACGGTTTCAGCTTCGGCGCCCCGACCGAACGCGAGATCGAACTCGCCGAGGCCATCATCGCGCTGGTGCCCGGCGTCGAGCAGGTGCGGCTGGTCAGCAGCGGCACCGAGGCCGGCATGAGCGCGCTGCGCTTGGCGCGCGGCGCCACCGGCCGCGTCAAGTTCATCAAGTTCGAGGGTTGCTACCACGGCCATGCCGACCCGCTGCTGGTGAAGGCGGGCTCGGGCCTGGCCACCTTCGGTTTCCCGACCAGTGCCGGCGTGCCCGAGGACGTGGTCAAGCACACGCTGGTGCTGCCCTACAACGACATCGAGGCGCTGGAACAGGCCTTCGATGTGCACGGCCCTGAACTGGCCTGCGTGATGATCGAGCCGATCGCCGGCAACATGAATTTCGTGCGCGCCAGCGTGCCCTTCATGACGCGGCTGCGCGAGTTGTGCACGGCGCATGGCGCGATGCTGGTGTTCGACGAGGTGATGTCGGGCTTCCGCGTCGCACTCGGTGGCGCGCACAGCGTGTATCAGCGGCTGATCCCGGGCTTCCAGGCCGATGTCTTCGTCTTCGGCAAGGTCATCGGCGGCGGCATGCCGCTGGCGGCCTTCGGCGCCAGCAAGGCGGTGATGTCGCAACTGGCACCGCTGGGCCCGGTCTACCAGGCCGGCACGCTCAGCGGCAATCCGGTGGCGACCGCCTGCGGGCTGGCGACGCTGAAGGAAATCACCAAGCCCGGCTTCTTCGAGGCCCTGGGTGTCAAGACCGCCGGCCTGGTCGAAGGTCTGGAGGGTGCGGCGCGTGCGGCCGGCGTGCCCCTGATCGGCGACAGCGAAGGGGGCATGTTCGGCTTCTTCTTCGACAAGGAATTGCCGCAGAACTACGGCGTCGTCATGGCCACCGACAAGGAGCGCTTCAATCGCTTCTTCCACGGCATGCTCGACCGCGGTGTGTACCTGGCGCCGGCGCTGTACGAAGCCGGCTTCGTCAGCGCCGCCCACACCGAGGCCGACATCGCGGCCACCATCGCCGCCGCGGGCGAGGCGTTCAGGGCGCTTTGACCGGCGGTTGATTGCCAGTTGTGCGGCCGTTGAGCGGCCGTTGACGATGCTGCCTGCCGCGCCTGCCGCGTACGCCGCTCAGGCCGGAGCAGACCGCAGCCCGTAGACCTTGTCGCCGACGAACAGGTACTCCACCCGCAGGATGGCGTCGCCCTGTTCGCCGGCAAAGGTGAAGCCGAGCACTGCGATGCGGTCGCCGGCCTTGATCTCGGGCACGGCCCAGGCGTTCATTCGCGTCAGCGGGGCCAGTTCGATCTGCCATTTGCGGTCGGCACGGGTCGGCAGCACGGCGGCCTTCAGCAGCGCCGCGCCGTCCACGCGTGCCGACTGCGCGGGCACATTGCGTGTGGCCAGGTCGGCCGGCAGGCGCGGCGTGGCGGGCAGTTCCAGTTCGAGTTCGGCATGCGGGTTGCGCCACATCGAACGGCTGACCGTGCCTTCGAGGTAGACCGGGCGGCCCTGGTCGAAGCTGCTCCAGCCGTGGTGCGCCTGCGCGGCAGGCAGTGCCGCCATGGCGCCCGCCGCGATGACGAAGCGGCGGCGGGTGAGACCGTTGGGGGCGAGCAATTGCATGGTGCGTCCTTTCAGGTGTAGGCAATCCAGCGACCGCAGATGATGACGCTCAGCCAAAGGCCCAGCGACAGCGCGGTTTGCGCCCGCGCCATGCGGTCGATGCGCGCGATGCCGCCGCGGGCATGGAACCAGGCCGCGTTGAGCCCCGCCAGTTGCAGCAGCCCCATCTTCCACAGGAAGCTGTTGTTGGACAGCATGTCGTTGGGCGCGGCAGCGAACATCAGCAGACCCGACATCGCGGCGACGCCGAAGCCGACCAGCGACAGTGTCAGCGACAGCCGCGCCAGCGCCGGCAGCGGAATTTCACGCGCCACGCCCCAGACGCGCACTTCCAGCGCCAGCAGGTTGCCCAGCAGCAGCGCGATGCCGACGATGTGCGCCACCTCCAGCGCCGGATAGGCGATGGGATGTTCGGCAATCCAGGGGATGCCGGCGAAGGCGGGAAACGCAGGAAAGGCGGGAAAGGCTGCCGCCGGGGTGTGACTGTCCATGCCGCGACCGTAGCAAATGCGACCGGGATATCGGGGCCGGCCGGCACTTTTCGTGTCCGTCGTTCGGGTCCCTCGCCAGGGATGGGCAAACCTAGAATCCTTGGATGCACCTCCACATCCTCGGCATCTGCGGCACCTTCATGGGCGGCGTGGCTGCGCTGGCGCGCGAGGCCGGGCACCGCGTCACCGGCTGCGACGCCGGCGTCTACCCGCCGATGAGTGATCAGCTGCGCGCACTCGGCATCGACTTGATCGAAGGCTTCGATGCCGGGCAAATGCGGCTGAACCCCGATGTCTTCGTCATCGGCAACGTCGTCACGCGCGGCAATCCGCTGATGGAGGCCGTGCTCGATGCCGGCGCGCGCTACACCAGCGGCCCGCAATGGCTGGCCGAACAGGTATTGCACGGCCGGCATGTGCTGGCCGTTGCCGGCACACACGGCAAGACCACGACCACGGCCATGCTGGCCTGGATCCTGGAGCACGCGGGCCTGCAGCCGGGCTTCCTGGTCGGCGGGGTGCCGTTGAACTTCGGCGTCTCGGCCCGGCTGGGGCGGGTCGGACACGGGTCGACATCTCCTTCGCTTTCGCCTTCGCCCTCGCCCTCGCCCTCGCCCTCGCCCTCGCCATTCGTCATCGAGGCCGACGAGTACGACACCGCGCTGTTCGACAAGCGCAGCAAGTTCGTGCACTACCGGCCGCGCACCGCGATCCTGAACAACCTCGAACTCGACCACGCCGACATCTTTGCCGACCTGGCCGCCATCGAGACCCAGTTCCACCACCTCGTGCGCACGGTGCCCGCCAGCGGCAGATTGATCGTCAACGCCCGCGACACAGCACTGCCACGGGTGCTGGCCCGCGGTTGCTGGAGCGAGGTGCAGCGCTTCGGCACCAAGCGCGAGGAGCCCGGCGGCCTGTGCGCGCGCGGCGAACCCAGCTCCTTCGATGTGCTGCGCGGCAGCCTGAAGCTGGGCCGCGTCGAATGGGGCCTGCTGGGCGAACACAACCAGCTCAACGCCCTGGCCGCCATCGGCGCGGCCGAACATGTGGGTGTGGCGCCCGACGTCGCGGCGGCGGCGCTCGCGCGCTTCGAGAACGTGCGCCGGCGCATGGAACTGCGTGGCGAGGTGGCGGGCGTGAAGGTCTACGACGACTTTGCGCACCACCCCACGGCGATGCGCACCACCATCGGCGGGCTGCGCCGCAAGCTCGAGCGCGATCGCAGCAACCAGGGGGGCACAGGCGCGCGCATCCTGGCCGTGTTCGAGCCGCGCAGCAACACCATGAAGCTGGGCACGATGAAGGCCCAGCTGCCCTGGGCGCTGGAAGAGGCCGACCTGTCGTTCTGCCTGCAGGGCAACTATGGCTGGAGCGCGAAGGAGGCGCTGGCGCCGCTGGGCGAGCAGGCCTTCGTGGCCGACACGGTCGATGCGGTGGTGGCCGCCGTCGTGCAGGCCGCACGGGCCGGCGACCATGTGCTGTGCATGAGCAACGGCGGGTTTGGCGGCATCCACGCCAAATTGCTGGCAGCGCTGGCGGGGCTGACGCCAGCCTCAGCATAGGCGCACGGGCGACACCGGCAGGTGCCGCCCGCCGCCACCGGGGCTCAGAACTTCGCCTGCACGCCGACGAAGAAGTTGCGCCCGATGCCGCTGACCGGATAGGCCGAGCTGGCGATGTACGGCTTTTCGTTGGTGATGTTGTTGACGCCGCCGAAGACTTCCATGCCCTTCCTCCACTCGTAGCCGGCCGACAGGTTGTGCACCCACATCGCGTCGGCGAAGCCGACAGCGCCGAACTCGCTGGCCAGGCTCTCGATCTGCATCACGCTGGCCACGGCCTGCTTGCCGACGTACTGGCTGCGCCAGCTCAGCGACAGCGGGCCCCGCGCCAGATTGGCGCCCAGCGTGCCCGCCCACTTCGGCGCGCTCTGCTCCAGCAGGCCGGGGTTGACGAGTTCGGTGTTGACCGGGTCGAAGTAGCGGTTCACCTTCTCGGTGCGGTTGGCTGCCAGCAGCAGGCCGATGCGGTTGCCAGCGAGATTGAAGGTATAGCGCCCGATCAGGTCGATGCCAGAGGTCTCGATGCGGCCGAAGTTCACCTGCACCTGGCGCAGCGTGCGAAAGCCGCCGTCGGCACGGCGGTCGAACAGGCCGCAGAACTGGCTGGGGAAGGTGGGCAGGTCGTAGCAGGTGTCGACGATGTTCTGCGCCGTCACCGCGGCGATGGCCTGCTCGATCTCGATCGAGTAGTAGTCGGCCGACAACGTCAGCCCCGGCACGAAGCGCGGCTGCAGCACGAAGCCCGCGGTCCAGGTGGTGGCCGACTCTTCGCTCAGGTTGCGGTTGCCGCCAGTGGTGCCCGAGAAACGCGCCGTCAGCGGGTCTTCGTAGGTGTCGGGGTTGACGCCCAGCGCATTCAGGGCCGCCGCGCAGTTGGTCTTGCGCGTCTGCGCATTGGGCAGGCCGGCGTCGATGCGGGACTGGATGTCCGACGCATTGCACGGGTCCGAAGGGCGGAAGGTGGTGGACTGCTGCGGGCTGAAGAGTTCGAATATGTCCGGCGCGCGGATGGCCTTGGAATACGAACCGCGAATGCGGACGTCGCTGATCGGGGCCCAGGTGGCGCCCAGGTTCCAGGTCGTCGCGCTGCCGATGGTGGAGTAATCGGCAGAACGCGCCGCCATGTCGATGCTGAGCTCATGCGCCAGGAAGGCGCGGCTGAGGATGGGCAGTCGGACCTCGGCAAACACTTCCTTGACGTCGAATTCGCCGCCGGCGTTGAAGGTGCGCGCCTGGTCGTCGAACAGCAGATTGACGTTGCTGGAAACGTCGCCGATGAAGCTGCCATCGGCGAGGATGCCCAGGGCTTCGTTGCTGAATGTCGACTTGCTCTTCTCCTTTCGGAACTCGGTGCCGACGGCGTAGCGGATGGCCCCGCCGGGCAGCTTGAACAGGTTCTCGGTGTCGCCGGCCAGGGACAGCGTGGCCACCGTCTGGTCGAGCCTGAAGGTGTCGGTGCTGGGGCGGGTGAAGAAGGCCACCGACTCCGGGCTCACCGAGTTCGCACCGGCCAGCAGGTTGGCCGGCTTGCACTGGCCGTCGCCGGGCGTGAAGGTGTAGAAGCCCACCTCCAGTTCAGGCAGGAAGGGCGGGGGCACCAGCGCGGCGGGGTCATTGTCCGAGCGGCAGACGATGCGCCCGTCGGGCAGGCGCACGGCGTCGGTGGCGGCCAGGAAACGGTCGGCCAGCACGGTGTTCGAGAAGGTCTCGTTGATCTTGGTGCGACCGAAGTTGACGCTGAAGTCGTAGCTCAGGCTGGGCGTGATCGCGCCGCGCGCGCCGCCGACCAGGCGCAGGGTCTCGCGCTCGGCCTTGGAGATGCCGGGACCGAAATCGGTGTTGTCGCGGCTGACCAGCAAGCCCCCGGCCTCGTCGGAATCGGCGCGCAGCGCGGCCGGAATCCACGGGTTGTCCGGAGCGATGAAGGCGGTATCGAAGAAGGTGTTGTAACTGTTGCGGTTGATGGCCTTGGTGCGCGCGTACTTGGCGTCCCAAAAGGCTTCCACGGCGGGCGAGAACTCGAAGCGACCGGTGGTCGTCAGGTAAAGCCGTTCCGAGCCCGGCGTCAGCGAGGTGGCATTGGTGCGCTCGACCGCACCGTCGCCACCGAACTGGTTCTGCGCCGTGGAGATCACACCGTCGTTGAAGATGCGCACGCCGCCCTGGGGCGTGGTGACGTAGCAGCCGCCGCCGCCGAAACCGGTCCAGCCGACGTAGCTCTCGTTGCAGTCGTTGATGCCGTTGTTGTTGATGTCGGCGTTGAAGAAGTCGAAGTCGGCGCGGAACACCAGTCCGGTGTTGGCGCTGATCGCAAACACCGGCTGTGGCGCGATGACGCGCAACGGCGAGTTCGCTGCCCGGTCGATCAGCGCCTGTTCGGCCGCGGTGGGCGTCTGCCCCGGGAACAGGGTGGCGAACTGGGCCGCGGACGGGATCGAGTTGCCGAAAGGGATGCGGCTGGCGCGTGGGCCGGGCCCGCCGACGCGGTAGTAGCCCGCGAAGTTGGGCATGCTGGTGGCGTTGATGTCACCCTTCTGGAAGCGGCGCGCCGGGTTCAGGTAGGTGGTCGAGTTGTTGGCGCGCCCGTTGTCGCGTGTGGCGTCGCGGTCACCCAGCAGCACTTCCTTCTCGTTCGTATAGCCGGCCGAGAGGGTGATGTTGCCGCGGCCACTGCCGAAGTTGGCACCCCAGGTGGCGCTGAGGCTGTCGGCGCGGCCATCTCCCTCGGCCGAGATGCCGGTCTGGGCGTCGAACTGCAGGCCCTCGAAGTTCTTCTTCAGCACGTAATTGACGACACCGGTGACGGCGTCGGCGCCATAGATGGCCGAGGCGCCGCCGGTCAGCACCTCGACGCGCTCGACCAGCGCCGTGGGGATGGTGGCCACGTCCACCGCAGCACTGCCGGCCACGCCCGACACATGGCGGCGGCCGTCGACCAGTACCAGCGTGCGGTTGGCGCCCAGCCCGCGCAGATTCAGCACCGCCTGGCCGACACCACCGGCGCCGCGCTCGATCGAGTCGGCGACCGTGCCCGAGGAGATCAGCGCCGGCACCTCGCGCAATGTGGCCGAGGTATCGGTGTTGCCGGCCGCGCGCAGGGCGTCGGCGCCGACCACCGTGATCGGGGCCGGGGACAGCGCGTTGATGTCGCGGCCCAGGCGTGAGCCGGTGATCACGATGGTGCTGGACGCCCCCGCAGTGGCGGCGGGCGCTGCCGGCGCGGTCTGCCCATGCACGGCGCTGGCACAGGCCAGCGAGAGAAGGGACACAGCCAGAGAAATGGCGGTCGGCCGGGAGGCAAGCATGGGCGGGCCTTTGCAGTGGAGGGCAGTTACCGGCAGGGCAGGCATATCTGGGTGCCCGCCCGACGCCGGGACTGATCCCATTTAGCAAGCCACATGCCGGATTCCGGACATGCACCAAGGCCCAGCAGAATGCGGGTTAGCACGCATGATGGCGCCCCTGAACGGACGGCGCGGGACCGCTGGTGGTGCATCTCGCACCAGTCTGGTGATTGCCTGGCGACAACGCGTCGCGCGGGGCCCGCACTGACTCAGCGGCCGGGCGGCCAGCGCCACCAAGCCGCCGCCACCGCGGCGCCGAAGGCGCTGTACAGCGCGGTGAAGACCCAGCCCGGCAGATCCCAGTACAGCACCCCGCCCACCCAATGGGCGATGAAGCCGCTGCCGCCGTAACCGCGCTGCCCGGCGCCCAGACGCAGGGCGGACTCCAGCGTCGTCAGCGGGCAATCCACGCCCAGCCAGGCCTCGGCGACGACGATGGCAATGGCCGCGGCGTGCAGGCCGCGAAAGGTCCAGCTGTTGACCCAGGAACCGATCCACGAACCGGGCCGGGTTCCCATGTTGCCCAGCACGATCAGCGGCAGCCCGGCGACGACAAACAGCACCAGGGCCGCGTGCAGCAGCAGCACCGCATCGGCCGCCATGGCCATCGCGGCGGGATCATTCATCGCCCGGCCCGGTCGCCATTGGTAGCCAGGTCGATCCTGTTGTATTCACCCTTGGCCTCGCCATTGAGCGGCAGATTGCCGGGGATGCAGCCCCGGGGCTGTTGTCGCGGGGCTGCAGCGCCGGGATGCAGCGGGGCTTGAGCCGATCACCGAACTGCTGATGCCGCGGGTCTGATCGATGGCATTGTCCCTTCCGCTGCATGCGCCCAAGGATGGTGCGGGGACAGGAAGTTGTGGCGCAGGCCCCGGGGTGTGGCCGACCTCGGGCACGATCACGTCCTCGATGCAGGCGGGCACGCAGGCCCCGGCCTGGGGGCCGTGACCCCGGACCGGCAAATCCCACCTCCCACCGAGGCGCCCCGAAACCCCCGGAAGCGCCCTGAAGCACCCTCGTGTCCGCCACCACCCACCTGTTGTACCTGCACGGCTTTCGCTCCGGCCCTGGCTCGTTCAAGGCGCGGCGGCTGCTGGGCTGGCTGGCCGCACACCAGCCCCAGGTGCAGACCTGGTGCCCGCAGCTGCCAGCGTCGCCGCGCGAGGCCATGGCCATGGTGTTGGACGGCGTCGCCGGCTGGCCCGCGGCCTCTACGGCCAGTACCCCCAGTACCCCCAGTACCCCCAGTACCCCCAGTGCAGCCGTGGTGGGCAGTTCGCTGGGCGGCTTTTATGCGCTGCAGGTGGCGCAGCGCCTGGGCTGGCGCGCCGTGGTGCTGAACCCGGCCGTGGACCCGGCCCGCGATCTGGCCCGCCACATCGGCGAGCAAAGTGCCTGGCACGACCCGGACCGGCGCTTCTTCTTCCGCCCCGAATACGTCGACGAGCTGCGTGCGCTGGCCGCACCGCCGGCGCCCTTGCGTTCGCAATCGCAATCGCCAACGCAGCCGCAGCCGCAGCGCCTGTTGGCCGTCATCGCCACGGGCGACGAACTGCTGGACTGGCGCGAGATGGCAGCGCGCTGCGCCGGCGGCACCCTGCGGGTGGTGCCGGGCAGCGACCACGCGCTGTCGGACTTCGACCGCCATCTGCCGTCGGTGCTGCAGTTCCTGGGGCTGGGCGCGGCGGCGGTGTGAAGCCTCCAGCGCCGCGGCGCCGATATCCCCGGCCCCGCTGCGCCGATGCCCCCAGCGCCCGGCGCCGGCCCGATCCCGGACAATGCTGCGCATGTATGCACTGTTCGATGACGGCGGCCGCTTCCACGCCGGCCGCGTGATGTCCGAGGCCGAAAGCTCGCTGCAGATCGAGCTCGACTCGGGCAAGCGCGTGAAGGTCAAGGCCGC
>JBBSCX010000094.1:0-10607 GCA_038249905.1 Burkholderiales bacterium | reverse complement strand
GTCTGGGGCTACATCTCGCTGGGTTATTTCAAGCAGCGCTTGAAGGCCGGCGAGGTGGGCAGCAGCACGATGCCGCACAAGGTCAACCCGATCGACTTCGAGAACGCCGAAGGCAATTACGGCCTGGCCAATGCGCTGCTGACGCACCTGGCGCAGAAGCTGCCGCTGAGCCGCTGGCAGCGCGACCTGACCGACAGCACGGTATTGCGCAACATGGGCGTGGCCCTGGGCTATGCGGTGCTGGCCCACGACAGCCTGTTGCGCGGCATGGGCAAGCTGGAGCTGAACGAGGCCGCGCTGGCCGAAGACCTCGACACGTCCTGGGAGGTGCTGTCTGAAGCCGTGCAGACGGTGATGCGCCGGCACGGCCTGCCCGAGCCCTACGAACAACTGAAGGCGCTGACCCGCGGCAAGGCCATCACCCGCGCGTCGCTGCACACCTTCATCGACGGCCTGGCCCTGCCCGAGCCCGAGCGTGAGCGGCTGAAGGCGATGACGCCGGGCAGCTACACCGGGCTGGCGGCGGCCCTGGCTGCGCGCGCGTGATGGACGTGAATGCCGGCCGCGCGATGAGTTTTCGTCAGCTGCTGCACGCCGCCCAGGCCCGTCACGACTCGCTGCTGTGCGTGGGCCTGGACCCGGAACCCGCGCGCTTTCCGGGTGCCTGGCGCGACGACCCGGCACGCATCTTCGACTTTTGCGCCGCCATCGTCGACGCGACCAAGGACAGGGTCTGCGCTTTCAAGCCGCAGATCGCCTACTTCGCCGCGCAGCGCGCCGAAGACCAGCTGGAACGGCTGATGGCCCACATCCGCGCCGTCGCACCCGAGGTGCCGGTGATCCTGGACGCCAAGCGCGGCGACATCGGCCCCACCGCCGAGCAGTACGGCCGCGAGGCCTTCGACCGTTACGGTGCCGATGCGCTGACGCTGTCGCCCTTCATGGGCCTGGACTCGATCGAGCCCTATCTGCGCTGGACCGGACGCGGCCTGATCCTGCTGTGCCGCACCAGCAACCCGGGCGGCAGCGACCTGCAGGCGCAGCGGCTGGTGTCCGACGAGCCCGGTGGTGAGTTGCTGTACGAACGCATCGCCCGCCTGGCGGCCGGCGAATGGAGCACACGCCATGCCGCGGCCGAGCTGGGACTGGTGGTGGGCGCCACCTTCCCGGACGAGTTGGCGCGGGTGCGCGCGCTGGCACCGGCGCTGCCGCTGCTGGTGCCGGGCGTGGGCGCGCAGGGTGGCGACGCCGCAGCCACGGTGCAGGCCGCATGGCGGCCGGGGCCTGGCGCCGGGGCGCTGGTGGTCAATTCGTCGCGCGCGGTGCTGTACGCGGCGGCGGGTTTGGTCGAGGGCACGGGCGAGGACTTCCGCGACGCCGCCCGTCGTGTGGCCGAGACGACGCGCGCGGAATTGCAGGACGCACAGCGGGCGGCACAGCGGGCCGCACAGGCTGCCGTCGGCGCCGTGCCCGCGGCCGCCGCATGAACGGCCCCCTCTCGCTGCTCGAGCGGCGGCGGCGCGCCCGCGCGGCCAGCGCCGCCCCGGGCCCGGGCCACCCAGGCAGCCCGGGCCGCGGTGAGCCTCCCACCACAACCCCGCTCACGAAGACAGCCCCTGTGATGGATGTCGACAGCGCGCTCGACGCTGCCTCCGAGGCCGCGATCGCGGCCGCCACGGCCGCCGACATGGACGGTGCGCTGGACGACGCCGACTTCCTCGACACCCAGCCGGGTGCCGCCATGCCCCCGCGCGCCCGCCGTTCGGCCTGGTCGGCGGCCCGCGCCAGGATGGGCGGGGCAGGCGGCAGGGGCGGCACAGACGCCACAGACGACACAGACGGCACGGGCGGAACGGGCAGAACAAGCGGGCCGCCGGCCGACCCGCCGGACCTGGACGAGATCGCCGACCTGGCTGCGCACCGCGGCACCGGGCCGGACGAGGCCGCTCAGGCCGAAGCCCCCGCGTGGGGCGCTGCGTGGGGTGCAGCGATGACCGCGCGCGACGCCGGTGACACCGGCGACCACGCTTTCCTCAGCCGCGCCTTCTTCGCCGTCGTGGCTGCAGGCAACGCGGGTGCGGCAGGACTCAGCGCCGTCGTGCCGATGGCGCTGGACGGACCGCGGCGGCTGGAGACGGTGCTGCTGTTCCTGGCCCTGGCGCTGCTCTCGCTGGCCTGCTGGAAGGTGCCGCGCCGCGCCCGCGCCGGGGCCATGACGGCGCTGCTGGTGGTCGAGGTGGCCGTCATCGCCTGGACCGGGCTGCGCCTGGGCTGGGGTCTGGCAGCGCCCGGCTTCGCCGCCTACGCACTGCTGGTGTGCGTGCTGTGTGCCAGCGCCGGCGTGCGTGCCGGGGCCACGCTGACGGCGGCCGCGGTGGCAGCGCTGCTGGTCGGCCTGAACTTCGACCAGGGCAGCAGCTTCGGCGGGGCCGGCCCCGAAGCCCAAGCCGAGGCGCTGCTGCGCCTGGGCACGCACCTGCTGCTGCTGGCCGGCGGGCTGGCCGGCGGCGCGCTGATCTGGCGCATGCTGCAACGGGCCATGCGCGCGGCCGGTGAACGTGAACAACGCTTGCGCCGCCTGCTGGCCCTGGCGGCCGATGCCGGCTGGGAGATCGACGCCCAGTACCGCCTCGTCACGGCCAGCTGGCGCCAGGACGAGGCGCGCGGCCCGGCGCCGACCGAAGGGCTGGGCAGCGTGCCCTGGGACCTGCCCCGTTTCAGTGCCGACCCCGAAACCCTGGACCTGCTGCAGGCCGATCTGGACACGCGTGCGCCCTTCCACGACCTGGCGGTGCGCTGGGTCGGCGCCACCGGCCGCACCCATCTGCTGCGCATCAGCGGCGAGCCGCGCTTCGACGCCCGCGGGCGCTTCATCGGCTACTGGGGCGTGGCGCGCGACGTCACCGCCGATGTCGCCGCGCGTGAAGCCCTGCAGGCCACCGAGACGCGCTATCAGGAACTGTTCACGCGCTCGCCGACGCCGCTGCTGGTGCACCGCAACGGGCGCGTGCTGGACGCCAACCCGGCGGCGGTGCAGTTGTTCGGCCACACCGAATTGCAGACGCTGCTGGGCACCGACATCCTGCTGGCCTACGAGAGCGGCGACTCGCGTGATCGTGTGCGCCGCCGCATCGAGCAGTTGCATTCGCAGCCCCCGGGCACGGCGCTGCCCGTGGCCGAGTTCCAGTTGCAGGCCGGTGCGCGGGGGCAGAGCGTGCGCGCCACCGGCGTGTGCATCGTCGACCACGGCACGCCGGCCATCCTGTCGATCTTCATCGACGTCACCGAACGTCGGGCGGCCGAAGAGGCCGCGCGGCGCAGCGAAGCCCTGTTGCGCCACTTGGTGGCGACCAGCCCCGACCTGATCACGCTGACCGACATGCAGACCGGGCGCTATGCCATGGTCAACCACGCCTTCGAGCAATTGATGGGCTGGACCAGCGACGAAGCAGTGGGCCGCAGTTCGCTGGACCTCGGCGTCTGGGCCGACAGCGGGGACCGCAAGCTTCTTGTGACCCGGCTGCGTGAACTGGGCACGGTGCTGAACATGCCCACGCGCTTTCGCAACCGCAAGGGCCGCACGGTCAAGATGCTGGTGTCGGCCGCGCGCTTCGTGATGGACCGGCGCGACTACGTCGTCATCAACGCCCGCGACGTGACCGACAGCGAGCGCTCGCGGCTCGAGCGCGAGGCCATCCTGGAGAACGCGTCCATCGGCATCGCCGTCACGCGCGACCGGCAGTTCATGCTGGCCAATGCCGCCTTCGAGCAGATCTACGGCTGGCCACCCGGCGCGCTGCTGGGCCAGCCCGGGCGCGTGGTGTGGGCCAGCGACGAGGACTATGCCGATGTCGGCCGCCTGGCCGGCCCGGTGCTGGGCAGCGGGCAGCTGTTCGAGACCGAACGGCTGGCGCGGCGCCGCGACGGCAGCACCTTCCTGGCGCGCGTGCGCGGCCGCGCCATCGACCCGCAGCGCCCGGCCGCCAGCGGCACGGTGTGGATCATCGAAGACATCACCGAGCGGCGCGAATTCGAACAGACGTTGGCCCGCGCCCGCGACGCCGCGGAGGCCGCCAACCGCGCCAAGAGCGCCTTCCTGGCCAACACCAGTCACGAACTGCGCACACCGCTGAACGGCATGATCGGCCTGGCCCAGCTGGCACGCGCGCCCGACACCGACGAGGCGCGGCGGCAGGAATACCTGGACCAGATCGCCGAGAGCGCGCAGTCGCTGGCCGGCATCATCAGCGACATCCTGGACCTGTCGAAGATCGAGGCCGGCAAACTGCTGATCGAGACTGCGCCGTTCGATCTCGGCGCCTTGCTGGCATCGCTGCGGCGCGCCCATGCCGCCAGCGCCCAGGGCCGGGGCCTGTCGCTGGTATTCGACATCGCGCCCGAGCTGGCGCAGACGGTGGCCGGTGATTCGCTGCGGGTGCGGCAGATCCTGGCCAACTATCTGGGCAATGCGTTGAAGTTCACCGCCAGCGGCGAGGTGCGACTGACGGCGCGGCGCCTGGGCGAACGTGTTCGCTTCATCGTGCAGGACACCGGCCCGGGCATCCCGGCCGAGACCCAGCTGCGTTTGTTCCGCCCCTTCACCCAGGCCGACGAAAGCACGACGCGCCGCTTCGGCGGCACCGGCCTGGGCTTGTCGATCTGCCGCGAACTGGCGCTGCTGATGGACGGCGAGGTCGGCGTCACCAGCCAGCCCGGGCGGGGCTGCAGCTTCTGGGTCGAAATGGCATTGCCGCCAGCGACCGCGCCGGTGGTGTCGCAGACGGTGCCGGGCAGCCTGCGCCTGGACGGCGCGCGTGTGCTGCTGGTGGAGGACAACGCTGTCAACATGATGATCGCCCAGGCCATGCTGGAACGCTGGGGCGTGGTCGTGACCCCAGCCCTGGACGGTGCGCAGGCCCTGCGCGCAGTGCAGCAGGCTGCCGAGGCCGGCGGCCCGGGCTTCGACGCCGTGCTGATGGACGTGCAGATGCCGGTCATGAGCGGCCACGAAGCCACGCGGGCGATGCGCGCCGCCGGCCACCGGCTGCCGGTCATCGCGCTTACCGCCGCGGCCCTGGTCAGCGAAAGACAGGAAGCCATGGCGGCCGGCATGAACGACTTTCTGACCAAGCCCATCGACGCCGAAAAGCTGCTTCAGACGCTGGCGCGCTGGGTGTCCGTGCCGGTGTCGGTGTCGGTGCCTGCGGTGGTGTCGCTGCCGGTGTCGCTGCCGGTGTCGCTGCTGGTAACGCTGCCGGTAGCGGTGCCGGGCCCGGAGACGGATACGGCGATGGAAGGCGACCCGCCTGGCGCCGCCTGACTGACGGCCTCGGGCCGCGTCACGCCGCCGCCCGGCCGCAGCGGCACCACGTGGCAAGCGCCCGTGTCCAGGCCCGCCCAGTGCAGCACCTCGCCGGGGCGCAGCAGTTTCGCGCCGGGCTCGGCCGCCGTCGCCAGCGCCTGCTGCGGCCCGGCCTGCACGCACACGAAGCGCAGCACCAGGGGCCCGCGGCGCAATGTCAGTTCGGCGCGCGGCCAGTGGCCGGGCAGGCAGGGGCGCAGCACCAGCGTCTGCGCCTGCAGGTCCAGGCCGAACATCGCTTCGATCGCCGCGCGGTGCAGCCAGGAAGCGGAGCCGGTGTACCAGCTCCAGCCGCCGCGGCCGGTGTGCGGCGGCGCCGAGCAGATGTCGCCAGCCACGGCATAGGGCTCGATGCCATAGACCGGCCCGCGCTCGGCATGCGCGGCGCGGTGCGCCGGGCTGAGCCAGGTGAACAGGCGCCAGGCCTCGTCGCCAGCCTGCGAGCCTGAGTTCCCCGCTGCGACATCCGTGGTGCCTGCCCCGGTGCCCGCCACCTCACCCAGGGCCGCCCGCGCCATGAGTAACCAGACGCCAGCATGCGTGTACTGGCCGCCGTTTTCACGCACGCCCGGCGGATAGGCCTGGATGTAGCCGGCCGAGGGCTGGGCGTGTTGCAGCGGCGGGTGCAGCAGGCGCACCAGGCCGGCCGTGTCGTCCATCAGCTCGGTCTGCACCGCCGCCATCGCCTGCCGCTGGCGCTGCGGTGTCGCCACGCCCGACAGCACGGCCCAGGCCTGGGCGATGAGGTCGATGCGCGCCTCCGGGTTGGCCGCGCTGCCCAATGCCGAGCCGTCGTCGAAAAAGGCGCGGCGGTACCAGTCGCCGTCCCAGGCGGGGCCCTCCAATGCCGCCTGCCAGCCGGCCGCTGCCTGCTGCCAGCGCTGCGCACGTTCGCTGTCACCACGGGCCAGTGCCACGGGGGCGAAGTCGGCCACCAGCCGGCACAGGAACCAGCCGAGCCAGACCGACTCGCCGCGGCCTTCGATGCCGACGCGGTTCATGCCGTCGTTCCAGTCGCCGCTGCCCATCAGCGGCAGGCCGTGCACGCCCGTGCGCAGGCTGTGGTCGATGGCGCGGGCGGCATGTTCGTACAGCGTGCCGGTCTCCGGGCCGGGATGGGGCGTGGCGTACAGGTCTTCGGCGCCCACCGGCACGGCGTCCCCTTCGAGAAAGGGCACCGTCTCGTCCAGCACCGCGTGGTCGCCGGTGCGGTGCAGGTAGTGGGCGCAGGCGTGGGGCAGCCACAGCAGATCGTCCGAGAAGTGCGTGCGCACGCCAGCGCCGCCCGGCTCATGCCACCAGTGCTGCACGTCGCCTTCGGCAAACTGGCGCGACGCACACAGCAGCAGTTGCGCCCGCAGCAAGTCGGGCCGCGCCCAGGCCAGGGCCAGGGTGTCCTGCAACTGGTCGCGAAAGCCGGTGGCGCCGCCGGCCTGGTAGAAGCCGGCCTTGGCCCACAGCCGGCACGACACCGCTTGGTACAGCAGCCAGCGGTTGACGAGCGCGTCGAACAACGGGTCGGGCGTGGCCACGGTGGTGGCGCCCAGCAGCGCTTGCCATTGCGCTTCGACGGCCTGCAGGCGCTGCAGCGGCGGCACGGCCAGCGCCTGCTGCGCCAGCGCCTGGGCGGCGGCGGCGTCCGGCGCCCAGCCCAGCAGCACCGTGCGTTCGCAGACCACGCCGGGCTGCAGCACCAGGCCCATCGCCAGCGCGGCGCAGGGGTCGCCGCCGTCGCCCTGGGCGCGGCCCAGACGCTCGGGCAGGCGCATGCTGCCGTCCGCATGCAGCAGTTCGCGGCGGTCGCAGGTCCAGTCGATGCGGGCTTCGTCGGGCGATCCGTGGGCCGGGCCGCCGTTCGGGCCGCCGTTCGGGCCGCCTCTCGGGCCGTCTGTCGTACCGTGAACCGCATCATGGTCAGCGGGCCAGCCCAGCGCCACGAACGCCGTGCTGCCGCCGAAGCCGGCCGACTGTTCGCGCTGGGTCGCCAGCAGCAACAGCGGCAAGCCGGGCATCGACTGATGCGCCGTGAGCACGCTGGCGCGCTCGGCGCGCACCATGCCCAGCATCCATTCGACCAGCACGGCCAGGCGCAGCCGCTGCGGGCGCGGGCTGCTGATGCGCAGGTGCAACTGGCGCACGGCGTGCACAGGGTCCACGCACCAGCTGGCATGCACATCGATGTCGCCGCGGCGGTGGTGGATGTCGGTGCGGCCCTGGGTGTGGGTGACCTGGTAGCGCAGACGGTCGTCGACGGCGGCGGTGCCGGTGCACGGGGTCAGGCCCCAGGTCTTGCCCGTGGCTTCGTCATGCAGCACCAGCCATTCGCCGGGCGGGTCGGCCACGGCGTCGTTGGACCAGGCGGTGATCTGGTGCAAGCGGCTGTTCAGCGCCCAGCTGCAGCCGCCGCCGGACTCGCTCAACAGGCTGCCGAAACCGGGGTTGGCAAGCACATTGATCCAGGGCTTGGGGGGCCGATGGCCGGCGCCGACGTCGAACTCGAAGCGCGCCCCGTCGGCGCTGAAGCGCCCGCTCGAAGTCGCCATCGCGGCTGCCGCCGTGCCCACCGGCGCCGGGGTCAGCCACGGCACGCCAGGCACGGCGCGACGCGCCCGCAGCGCCGCCTGGTGCCAGCCGGCCCAGGCCTGCACCTGCTGCACCAGGCTGCGGCCGTCGCCGGCCAGGCGCAGGCGCGCCAGGCGCCGCAGCGTCTGCTGCTCGTCGTCCGACAGGTCGGCCGCCGCCAGCAGGTGCAGCCGTGCATTGGCCGTCACGCCACCGCCCTGCGCATCTGCCGCGAGCGCCCCGCCCGGATGTTCGGCACGCAAGCGGTCGCGCAGCACGGCCACCTCGCGCTGCACCGGCATCAGGTAGGACGCCGCCTCGGCGTTGACCACCACCAGGTCGCAGGGCACGCCGGCCCAGGACCACAGGCGCAGCGCCTGCACCAGCGTGCGCACCAGGGCCAGACCGGGCGTGCCGGCCAGATGCAGCAGCACGATGGGCAGATCGCCGGAGATGCCCAGCCGCCACAGCAGGCGGCGGTTGCAGCAACCGGCAGCGGTGTCCGGCCCGGCCCTGCCGGCGGCGACGGCGTCGAGCGCGTCGGGCAGGCTGGCCTTCGACCACGCCACACGCGCAGGCCGCCGCGCCAGGGTCAATAGCAGCGCGGTGCTGAGAGTCTGCACCGCCGCCAGCGTGTCGGCGTCCATGCCCAGGGCGCGCCGTCGCACCCCCGCCAGCGTGGCCGCCATCAGCAGGGCGCGCTGCACATGCACGCTCTGACGGTGCTTGTCGATGATGGCGTCCAGCGTGGCGTCGTCGTCGGCCGCGGCAGTCGCAAACACGAGCCGAAGTTTGGCCCCGGGCGCAAGCTGCACCTGCAGGCCCAGCGCACAAACCGGGTCCAGCCCGGTGTTCAACACATGCGTGCTGTCCGCCGCATCGCCGGGGGCCGCGGACGCCAGGGTCTGCAGTGCGCCCAGCGGCCGGCCGGCGCTGCGGCCCCGACCCTGCCAGCGGGCGCGGTCCACTTCGCCCCGCAGCGGCTGCGATGGCGGCAGGGGCGGTTCGCATTCGGCGATGAAGTGCGCGGCCCGCAGCGCGGGCTCGCCGACCAGGCGCGGCCGGCGCTCGAACATCAGGGCCTGCTCGGCGGGCCGCCACGCCGCCGACAAGAAAAGGTTGCTGAAAGCCGGGTGCGCTTCGTCGGCCCGCGGGTCGGCCAGCGTGGGCTCGAACACCGACACCAGTTCCAGCGTCAGTGTGCGGTTGCCCAGGTTGTGCAGTTCCACCTGGCGGAACTCGCAATCGTCCTCGGGGCTGATCCAGACCGTGACGCGGCTGTGAAGCGTCGGCCAGGTGGCATCGAGTTGCGCGCGGTCGGGGTGAAACAAGGCGCTGTAGCGGGCCGCCGGATCGGGCGCCGGATGCTGGCTCAACGACACCAGCGGTGCGGCTGCGGTGCGCCCGTCGTCCACCGCTCCCGCGTCGATGAAGCGCAGGAAGAAGAAGCTGCCCCAGGCGTCGCGCAATGCGTCGTCGCGCCAGCGCGTGATGCCGACGTCGCCGCGCTGCAGGCTGCCGGCGCCGTTGGGGCGCATGCGGGTGTGCAGCCGGCCGTTGGACAGCAGCAAGGTCGGCGCCACACCCAGGTTCTCGGGCTGCATTTCACGCGGCGGCGCGGACAGCCCGCTGACATCGCTGGCCCGCGGCAGCGCCGGGTGCACGGCGGCCAGCGCGGCCACCTCGCGCGGCGCACGTTCGTGCAACAGCAGCGCCACCGCCTCCAGGTGCGGGTTGGCCGCGCCCCAGCGCTGCGGCGCCCCGTCCAGCAGCAGGTTGGCCAGCGCGACCAGGCCCATGCCCTGGTGGTGCGCCATGGCCGTCTGCACGGGCGTGACCTGCACCCCGGGTGCCTGGCGCGAGGCCGTGAAGTCCAGCGCCTCGATGAAGCCCAGGCCGGTGCCGGGCGGCTCGTCGCGCGCGCCCAGGCGCTGCAGTGCGGCCAGGTTCTCCACCGCCGCCACCGGGTCCAGCGACACCGCCAGCAGCGTGGCGTAGGGCGCCACCACCAGCTCGTCGGGCGGCGTCAGGCGCAGCGCCAGCCGCGGCACCCCCTGGGGCGCGTACTGGTAGGCCAGGGTGTGGTCGCAGCCGGCATAGGCCGACTCGCTGATGCCCCAGGGCACGCCCTGCGCCGCCGCAAAGTCCATCTGCTCGCGCAAGGCGGCGTGGTTGGCCTCGGCCAACGCACTGCCCGGCGGTTCTTCCAGCATCAGGCTGGGCATCAGGTACTCGAACATCGACCCCGACCACGACCGCAGCGCGGCGTGCGTGCCGACGGCGTGGAAGGGCCGCCCCAGCGCCGTCCAGTGCGCAAAGGGCACGTCGCCGCGCGCAATGGCAATCAAGCTCGTCAGGCGCGACTCCGACGCCAGCAGGTCGTAAAAACCGGCGTCCAGCTGCTGCTCGGCCACGCGCCAGCCAATGTGCAGCAGGTGACGTCGCGGGTGGTACAGAAAGCCGAAGTCGGGCGCCCAGGCCAGTACGTCCAGGCGCGCCGCCAGGGTGTGCAGGGCCATGCGGTGATCGTCCTCGGCGGGGACGTCGCCGACGGCGGGCCAGAACGCTGGGCCGGGGCCGGCGCTCACAGCCGGTCTGGCACCCGGCTCGACCCCCGGCTCGACCCCCACGCGCGCCAGCTCGCGACAGGCCTGCGCCGTCGCCAGCAGGTGGCCGCTGAGGT
>JBBSCX010000093.1:0-10639 GCA_038249905.1 Burkholderiales bacterium | reverse complement strand
ATGTCGGCCAGGGTCTTGATCGGCTTGCGATACCAGCCGCCCATCTGCGCGCCGGTGTTGCCCATCGGGAAGCTGGTGAAGCCGTAGTTCGAATAGAACTCGCGCATCAGCTTCAGGCCGTTGCCGTCGTAGCTCCAGGCGGTCATCTGGCGGCTGTTCAGGCCGAAGGGGATGGCGCAGCCCAGCGCAAAGGCGTCGTTCTTGCCGAAGTAGTAGTAGGGCGCGGTGTGGCCCATCTCGACGGTGCCGCTCTGCACCGCGTCGACGAGGCCGGGCATGGGCACCAGTTCACCGGCGGCGTGCACCGAGATTTCGAACTTGCCACCGGTCATGTCCTTGACCTTGCGAGAGAAGGTCTCGGCGGCACCGTAGATGGTGTCCAGCGTCTTCGGGAAGCCCGAAGTCAGCCGCCAGCGAATATTGGCTTGTGCGTGCACGACAGCCGGGGCCACGCCGGCGGCAAGCACACCAGCGATGCCGGCGCCTTGGACAAAGGAACGACGTTCCATGTAGGTCTCCTGTTGGGTCCCATTGCGGGAAATGATGACCCCCAAATTTTAGGGGGGGCCCCCACAGCAGCCGCCGGGGTTTTCCCGCTCGGGCCTGAGGGCAGGGGGGTCCGTCGGCCTCAGCCGCCGGCCAGCGTCATGCGCTTGAGCAGCACCGAGCCCACTGTCTTGCTGCCCGCGGTGTAGGTGTCGGCGCCGACGGCGACGATGTCCTTGAACATCTGCTTCAGGTTGCCGGCGATCGTCACTTCATGCACCGGGTGCACGATCAGCCCGCCCTCGACCCAGAAGCCCGCCGCACCGCGCGAATAGTCGCCGGTGACGTAGTTGACGCCCTGCCCCATCAATTCGGTGACGAACAGGCCGCGGTCGAGCTTGCGCAGCATGGCGGCGAGATCGTCGCCGCGCTTCGTGCGCCGGCTGCTGAAGATCAGGTTGTGCGACCCGCCCGCGTGGCCGGTCGTCTTCAGCCCCAGCTTGCGCGCCGAATAGCTGGACAGGAAGTAGCTCTGCACCACGCCAGCCTCGACCATGCGCCGCGCCTGCGTTTGCACCCCTTCGTCGTCGAAGGGCGCGCTGCCCTTGCCCTTGGCCAGGTGCGGGTTCTCGTCGATGTCGATATGCGCCGGCAGCACGCGCTGGCCCAGGCTGTCGTGCAAGAAGGTGGTCTTGCGGTACAGCGCTCCGCCCGATGTGGCCTGCACGTAGGCACCCAGCAGCCCAGCTGCGATCGTGGACTCGAACAGCACCGGCATCTCGCCGGTGGCCAGGCCACGCGAGTGCAGGCGCGACAGCGTGCGCTCGGCGGCGTAGCGGCCGATGGCTTCGGGGTCGGCCAGGTCGGCGGCGTCGCGCATCGAGCTGTACCAGGCGTCGCGCTGCATGCCACGACCGCGCCCGGCGATCGGCGAGACGCCGATGCTGTGGCGTGAACTGGCATAACCGCCGCGGAAGCCGCGTGAATTGCCGGCCCAGAAATGGGCCTGTTGCGCCGACACGCCGGCGCCTTCGCTGTTGGTGATCTTGCGGCTGGTGGCCAGGGCCGCGGCCTCGCAGCGGCGCGCCAGCTCGGCCGCGTCGGCCGCGTCCAGGGTCCAGGGATGGAACAGGTCGAGATCGCGCGCGGCCTCGACCGTGCTGGCCAGGTCGTCGGCATCGGGCAGGCCGGCGGCCGGGTCCTCGGCCGTGAAGCGCGCGATGTCGTAGGCCGCCTGCACCGTGCGGCGCAAGGCGGCGGGCGAAAAGTCCGAGGTGCTGGCGTTGCCGCGGCGCTGGCCGAGATAGACGCTGACGCCGAGCGACTTGTCGCGGTTGCGTTCGACGTTCTCGAGCTCGCCCTTGCGCACCGACACCGACAGGCCCACCCCTTCGCTGACCTCGGCCCCGGCGTCGCTGGCGCCCAGCTGCCTGGCCAGCGCCAATGCGTCTTCCACCAGCTGCTGGAAGGTGGCGCGGCTGACGCTGAAGCCGGGGTCGGTGGCGGAAGCCGAGGCCGGCGCAACGACGGGCGGGGCCGTGCCTGCGGCGGGCGAATGGCGGGTTGCGGTGTCGGCGTGCGAGGTTTCGCTCATGGAGGCAGTGCGCTAGGCGATGTGGTGACGGCGGTTGCGGCCTTGCGCTGCCTTGCGGCACCTGCAGCGCTTGCAGGCCGGACGGGCAGGTGGGGGCTGAGGCAGCACCTATGATTGTGGCCCCTCAATCTACTGCCCTGCCCCTGGCCTGGCCCCGACCCCATGAGCCGACGCGCCGCACCGCACCGCGGCCTCGATGTGCACTACGGCGACGCCGACGCGGCCGCCGAGGCCACGGACGCCAGCCCGTTCGTCGACGCGCTGCGCCCCAGCAAGACGCGGCTGAAGCAGCAGTCGCATGACTTGCAGACACTGGGCGAGGCCCTGGCGGCGCTGTCGGACCAGCGGCTGAACCGCATCGACATGCCCGAGGCGCTGCGCGATGCGCTGCACCAGGCGCGGCGCACGAAGTCGCACGAAGGCCGCCGGCGCCAGATGCAGTACGTGGGCAAATTGATGCGCAGCGCCGATGAAGGCGTGCTGCGCGAAGCGGTGGCCGAGGCCACCATCGGCACGGCACGGTCGACCCTGGCGCTGCACGAGGCCGAACGCTGGCGCGCCGAATTGATCGCCGACGACGCCGCACTGGACCGCTGGCTGCACGGCCATCCGGGCACCGACACGCAGCACTTTCGCAGCCTCGTGCGTGCTGCGCGCCGCGACGCCGCCGGCCTGGTGCCCGAAGCGCGTCAGCCCAAGAGCCATCGCGAACTGTTCCAGTACCTGCGGCCAAGGCTGGGCGGCCAGACGGCCGAGTCGGCCGAGACGAATGAGGCGGATGCCGCGCAACGGGACGCTGAGGCCGCTGCGGCCGCTGCGGCCGATGCGGCCGACGACGCTGACCGGTGATGAGCCAAGGACAGGGCCAGGGAGCGGGCCAGGGACAGGGTCAGGACCCGGTCGAGGCTTCTGCGGGCACGCCGGTGCCGCCACTGGACAAGGTGCGCATCGGCCTGGTGTCCATCAGCGACCGCGCCACTGCCGGCATCTACACCGACCAGGGCCTGCCGGCCTTGCGCGACTGGCTGGGCCGGGCGCTGAAGAACCCGGTGCACTGGGTTGAACGCCTGATCCCTGATGACCAGGAATTGATCAGCGCGACGCTGCGCGCGCTGTGCGACGACGAGGCCTGCGACCTGGTGCTGACCACCGGCGGCACGGGCCCGGCACTGCGCGATGTCACGCCCGAGGCCACGCTTGCGGTGGCGCACAAGGTGATGCCGGGCTTTGGCGAGCAGATGCGCCAGATCAGCCTGGTCTTCGTGCCGACCGCGATCCTGTCGCGGCAGGTGGCCGTGATCCGCGGCCGCAGCCTGATCATCAACCTGCCCGGCCAGCCCAAGGCCATCGCCGAGACCCTGCAGGGGCTGCCGCAGCGCGACCCGCCGGTGCACGGCATCTTTGCCGCGGTGCCCTACTGCATCGACCTGATCGGCGGGCCCTACCTGGAAACCGACGAGGCGCTGTGCCGCGCTTTCCGGCCCAAGTCGGCGCTGCGCGCCACACCTGCGGGGCGCTGAAAGGGGGCGCCCTAAGGCGCCAGTTGCCGCTGCAGCAGGGCCATCACGTCCTGCCGCGAAGGCACCTGCCCCTGGCCGCCGATGCTGGCCACACGCCCGGGTCCGGTGATGCCGGCCAGGCCGGGGTCATGGTCGCAGTAGATGCCCAGCGTGGGCCGGCCGAAGGCGGCGGCGAGATGGGTGAAGCCGGTGTCCAGACCGACGACGGTCTGCGCGCCGGCCAGCACCGCGGCCATCTCGCCCACCTTCAGGAAAGGCGGCACGTCGCCCTCGCAACTGGCCGCAATGCGCTCGGCCAGGGTCTGTTCGGAATCGCGGCCCCACAGCACCAGCGGGGTCCAGCCGCGTTCCAGCAGATGGCGGCCGACGGCCACCCAATGGCGTTCGGGCCACAATTTTTCGCGCCGGCTGGCGTTCGGAATCAGCACCGCATAGGCGCCGCGCGGCGCCCAGCCGCCGACGGGGGCGCGCAGGCCGAAGTCGGGGGCGCCACCCGGAACGCCATCGGGGCCGACGCTGTAGCCCAGATGCGCCGCCGCCAGTTGCCGGCAGCGCTGCACCGCCTGTTGGTCCCGCGGCACGGCGGCCTTGCGCTGGTACAGCCATGCGGCCGCCGGCTCGCGCGCACTGGCGCGGTCGTAGCCGGCCACCGGGCCATTCGCCTGGCGCGCCCACAGCGCACTCTTCAGCAGGCCCTGCAGGTCCAGCACCAGGTCGTAGGGCTGGCGTTGCAGATCACGCCGCAGCGCACCCATGGCGCGCCAGGTGGCGGCGTGCAGCAACTGCCCGCGCCACTTGCGCCAGGCCAGGGGCAGCACACGCCGCACACCCGGGTGCAATTGCGGAATGGCGGCGAAGGGCGACTCCACCAGCCAGTCGATCTGTGCGCCGGGGTGGTGCCGCAAGACGTCGCTGACGACGGGCAGCGCGTGCACCACGTCGCCCATCGACGAGGTCTTGACGATCAGCAGGCGCACGCGGCCGGGCCCCGCGTCAGGGCTGCGGCGCCACGTCGGCGGGCCCGGCAGCCTGCTGGCCGCGCCGTTCCTGCACCAGCACCGGGTTGAAGCGCGGGTCGTTGTACATCTTGAACTGGCGATAGACCTTGAAGTACGCACGGCCCGCGCCCGCGTCGGCCAGCAGGGCATCGAGGCAGGCGCCGAGGTCGTCGCGCTGCTGCTGCAGCCGCGCCAGCTTGACGGCGCTGGCCTCGCGGTGCGCGGTGTCGACGTCGCGGCGCTCGGTCTGCGCGCGCATGGCATGGATCTTCAGCGCCATGATGGACATGCGGTCGATGATGCTGCCGCCGGTCTCGCTGTTCAGCCGCGCACCGGCGGGCACGGTCGACACCGGCGCGTCGGTGCGGGCCGACGCAGCATCGACCAGGCCCAGCGCCGTCAGCAGGACCTCATCGACGCGCTCGGTGGCGTCATTGCGGGCCTGGTTGTGGCGGTCGATGGCGCGCTTGTTGGCCGCGATCTCGGCCTCGGCCACGGTCGTGCGGCGCGCCAGGTCTTCCTCGGCCCACAGGCTGCTGTTGTGGTGGTGATTGGTCTGCACCCAGTGCCACAGGCCCGGTGTGGGACCGCCATCGGGCGCGGTGGCCTGCGGCCAGCTCGGGCTGGCCAGCAGGCGGTCGTGCAGGGCAGAGACATCGGCGGCGTGCAGCGGCGGTGCGGGCATGGTGCAGGGGTTCGGTCGGGTGGGGTCGCGTACGGGCCCCTGGCAGAATCCGCGCCGATTATCGGTCGGCGCAGCGACACCGTGCGCCATGGACGCCGTCCACGCGACTTCGCCCGTACGCCAACGCCCGTGCGCCAACGCCCGTACGCCAACGCCCAGACGCCAACGCCCAGACGCCGTCTCCCCTGCCCCGATCCCACCCATGCCGCCTCCTTGCACCGTACTGACCCTGCGCCTGCGCAACTGGGTCGGTGACGTGGTGCTGGGCCTGCCGCTGCTGCAACGCCTGGCCGATGCCGGGCACCGGCTGCAACTCACCGGCAAGGGCTGGGCGCAAGACCTGCTGGCGGGCCATGGCTGGGCGGTGCAGCCGCTGCCCAAGACCATGGGTGGGCGGATCGCGCAGTTGCGTGCCCTGCGCGCCGCGGCGCCGGTGCTGGACGGCGACGCGGCCGGCGGATTGAACGCGGTGTGCCTGCCCTATTCGTTTTCCAGCGCGCTCGAGTTCCGCCTGGCGGGCCTGCGCACCATCGGCCACGCCTGGGAGGGCCGCAGTCTGCTGCTGCAGCGCGCCGTCCCGCGGCCCCCCGGCCTGCATGAACTGCAGGTGTACTGGCGCCTGGGCGACGCGCTGCTGGGCCGGACCGCGCCGCTGCCCGAGCGCATCGGCCTGCGCCCGTCGGCCACGCACTTGGCGCAGGCCGCGGCGCTGCGCGCACAGCACGGCATCGCCGCCGACTGCATCTTCATCTGCCCCTTCGCCGGCGGCTCCTGGGACAAGCGGCCCAAGACCTGGCCCGGCTTTGCCGCTTTCGTCGCGCACGAACTGCCTGGCTTCGGCCGCGACATCGCCGTCTGCCCCGGCCCCGGAGAAGAGGCGCTGGCGCGTGAGCAGTTTCCGACCGCGCGCCTGCTGCCCGGCGTGGGCCTGGGCGCCTACGCCGCGTTGCTGCATGACGCGGCGCTGATGGTCAGCAACGACACCGGCCCCGGCCACATCGCCGCGGCGGTGGGCGCGCCGCTGGTGTCGGTGCTGGGCCCCAGCAACGCGGCGCAATGGGGTGCCTGGGGGCCGACGGTGCAGTTCGTCCAGGGGCCGGGCGGCGACACGCCCTGGCCCGCGGCGGCAGTGGTGAGCGAGGCCGTGGCGCGCGCACTGGCCTCGCCCGCGCGCTGAGGCCGCAGCCGCATCCCCCCAGGGGTGCCCCCGCACGAGGGCACCCGCACTACCCCGTCGCGGGGGAATGACGCCGGGGTGGGCACTGAGAAGAATTCATCCCAGCCCCACACGCTGCAACACACATCCACCGCAGCGTGACAGGGCCGGACCCTTCTTCAACCCCACCCTCTCAGGAGCTCACCATGTTCATCAGCATCCGCACCCTCGCCGCCACCCTGCTCGCCGCCTTCGCGCTCAATGCCTTTGCCGCGGTCGACGTCAACCAGGCCAACCAGGCCGAACTCGAAGGCATCAAGGGCATCGGCCCGGCGCTGTCGACCAAGATCATCGACGCGCGCAAGACCGCGGCCTTCAAGGACTGGAACGACATGGTCGAGCGTGTGCCCGGCGTCGGCCCGGCCAGCGCCGCCCGGCTGTCGCAGGCAGGGCTGACAGTGGGCGGCAGCGCCTACACGCCCGCGCCTGCCGCACCCAAGGCCGACAAGCCGGCGCGTGCGCCGCGGCCCGGCACGGCAGCCACCACGGCGGATGCCGGCAAGGCAGTCAAGTAAGTCGCGAGCAAGCCGCAGGCAAGCCGAGTCGGGTGCCGGGCGCGGCGGCGGGCGTGTCGGCGGGCGTGTCGGCGGGCATGTCGGCGCGCCTTGCGCCAGGCTCGCCGCCGCGCCGGCACCTCAGCCGCCTCGCGGCATGCCCCAGCCGAAGAAGGCGCGCACCTCGACGCTGCGTGCCAATGTGTCGGCTTCTCCCAGGGCCATCAATTCCTGCGTGAACGGGGCCTCGAACAGCAAATAGCTGGCCAGCGCCGCACCGCGGGCCTGGCGGCCCTCACCGCCGACACCCGCGCCGCGCAGCAATGCGCGCACGGGGGCCGGCAGGGCGTGCAGGTGGCGCGCTGCCACATCGTCCAGGCGCTGCGTGGGCGCGATCACCAGGGCCGGGATGGGCCGCAGCGGCGTATGCGCCTGCACCTCGGGCGGCAACAGCGCCAGGGTGCGGTTGATGCGCTCCAGGCGCTCGACGTCCAGCGCCAGCGCGTCCAGGAAGATGCTCGACATCGCATGCCCGGCGATCTGCGCCAGGCTCGGATAGCCGGGCTCGACCGCACGCTGGCCCGCGGGCTCGTGCAGGCGCCCGGCGCCGATCACCAGCAGCCGCTGCGCGCCCAGGTGGATGGCGGGCGACAGCGGTGCGGTCTGGCGCATCGAACCGTCGCCGAACCAGCCGCGCTCTCCCTCGTGCGGCAGCGGCGTGGCCGGAAAGATGAAGGGGATGGCCGACGAGGCCAGCAGGTGCGCATGTGTCAACTCAGCCGGCACCGCCAGGCGCTGTGAACGCAGCCAGGGCGTGACGGCGTGGCTGCTCTGGAAAAAGGTCAGATGCTCGCCAGTGCCATAGCTCGACGCCGTGATCGCCAGCGCCTGCAGGTGGCGCTTGGCCAGCAGGCGCGGCAGGCGCTCCAGCGGCACCATGCGCTGCAGCAGTTCGCCCAGCGGCGCGTTGTCCAGCAGCGAACGCGGCCGCGCCCGGGCCCAGCGCGCGATGACCCAGCCGATGGACATCATCGTCAGCCACTGCGCGCCGCTGCGGATCACGCCCAGCGAGTCGGCCCGGAACACCTGGTCGGCGTGGAAGTTCTCCCACACCTGGCTCAGGCCTTCGACCGAGGCATCGAACTGGTCGGCATGGCAGGCCAATGCGGCCGCGTTGATGGCCCCGGCCGAGGTGCCGCAGATGATGCCGAAGGGATTGCGACGCAGCTGCGGGGGGCTGGCGTGGCTGCGCCGCAGGGCGGCCAGTGCCCGCAGCACACCCACCTGGTAGGCGGCGCGAGCCCCGCCTCCACCCAGCACCAAGCCTGTCAGCGGCGTGTCGTACATGACGCCGATTGGACGCCCGTGGTTCTGGCCGCGGTGGGCCGTGCAGCGCCGCGAAGGCCAGGCAGTTCAGCCCTTGCCGTTGCCCTGGCCGTTGCCCTGGCCGTTGTGGCGGCCGTCGTGCTTGCCGTTGTGCTTGCCGTTGTGCTTGTCACCCTTGGGGCCCTTGCGCACATGGTTGTCGTACCACTGGTCCTGCACGAAGTAGACCGGCACGCCGCAGGCACCGTAGTCGCGGCAGTGCTTCTTCCAGTTCTTTTGGTGGCCTGGCGGCACCCACATGTACACCGGCGATGGTCGCTGCGGCTGCTGTACCACGATCACCGGCTGCTGCACCACCACCTGCGGCCGCGGGAACTGGCCGATGTCGATGCGGCCGTAGACGCCGGGCTGGCTGATCTGCACCGAAACGCCGACGTCAGCGGCGTGCGCCGGGGCCACAGCCGCGCACAGTGACAAGGTCGCCGCTGCGGCCACGAGCAGGCCGGGAATGCGGGTCGAGATCAATGACTTCTTCATGGCGGCTCCTCGGGCCGGGGCGGCCCTGTCTGCGTGCATTGATTGGACCCCATGGCGGGCGCCGGTACGGCGCCATGCAGATGCTGTTGCTTGTGTTCACCTTCATTCATACACAACCGTGGCCTCACCGCTGCGCGCCAGGCTGCGCCAGCGGCCCAGGGCTTCGTCGCAAGGCCAGAAGCGGGCGTGCTCGCCCAGGTCGATCTCGGCCATGGCCTCGCGCCGCCGCAGGCACAGCCGCACCGGCAGGCCGCGCACACGTTCGCCGTGCTCGTCCTCCTCACGTTGCGGCGGCCACAGGCGCAGCAGATCGGCCACGCTGGCGGCGTCGATACCGGGGCCGGTCGGCCTGGGCCCCTGCCCTACTCCAGGGCCCGCCTCCTCGCGCAACTCACTGCGCACCTGACTGCGCACCTCACTGCGCACCTCACCCCCCACCTCCACACTCAGCCAGCGCCCGAAACGCGCGCGCGCGGCCGTCAGGTCCCAGGCCATGCTGACGTTCATGCGCAGGCCGCCGCTGAAGCGGTCGGGCTGCAGCCGGCCCTGCACGATGACCAGGCGGTCTTCGGCGAACAGGTCCTTGTGGGCGTCCAGCAGTTCTTCGCTGACCACCGTCTCCACCGCCTCCGAGCCGTCGTCGATCTGGCAGATCAGCACGCGCCCGCGCTGGCCGTTGATCAGGCGCGGATCACCGACGATGCCGGCCAACACCACCGGTTCACGCGCATCGCGCGCTTCACGAGATTCGCGTGACTCACGTACATCGACCGTGCCCGCCGCCAGGTCGGCGATGGACCGTCGCACGAAGCGCCGCACCTCGTCGCGGCAGGCGTCGAACAGATGGCCGCTGAGGAAGAAGCCGAGTGCCGTCTTTTCCTGCATCAATCTCTCGCGCAGGTCCCAGGGCGTCACCGCCACCAGGGCCGGTTCCTGCGTGCTCGAGCCGTGCGCGTCGCTGTCGCCGAAGTCGAACAGCCCCGCCTGATTGGCATTGGCCGCCTGCGTGTCGGCCCACTCGAGTGCCAGGCCCACGCTGGCCAGGGTGGCCGCGCGGTCGGCGTGCAGCTTGTCGAAGGCACCGGCCTTGACCAGCGCTTCCACGGCGCGCTTGTTGACGCGCTGGCGGTCGACCCGGGCGCAGAAGTCGAACAGGCTGTGGAAGGGCCCGCTGCCCGCGCCTTCGTGCGCGCCACGGCCCTCGCGCGCGGCGACGATGGCCTCGATGGCACCAGCGCCCGTGCCCTTCACCGCCGCCAGGCCGTAGCGGATGCGCCGGTCTCCTGCAGACCCAGGCAGGGGCTCGAAACGCACCGTGCCCTGGTTGATGTCGGGCGCATCAAAGGCGACGCCGAACAACTTGGCGTCGGCCAGCAACACTCGCAATTTGTCGGTGTTGTCGGCTTCGACCGTCATGTTGGCGGCATAGAACTCCGCCGTGCAATGCACCTTGATCCAGCCGGTGTGATACGCCAGCAGTGAATACGCCGCGGCATGGCTCTTGTTGAAGCCGTAGCCCGCGAACTTCTCCATCAGGTCGAAGACCTCGTCGGCCTGCACCTGGCTCAAGCCCCGGTCCTGCGCGCCGCTGCGGAACTTGCCGCGCTCCTTGGCCATCTCCTCGGCCTTCTTCTTGCCCATGGCGCGGCGCAGCATGTCGGCGCCGCCCAGGCTGTAGCCGGCCAGGATCTGCGCCGCCTGCATCACCTGTTCCTGGTAGACGAAGATGCCGTAGGTTTCTTCCAGCACCGGCGCCAGCAGCACATGCGGCCAGACGATCGTT
>JBBSCX010000092.1:0-10797 GCA_038249905.1 Burkholderiales bacterium | reverse complement strand
TGCGCCGCCGCCATCGGCCCGGCCCAGCTGCCGGCACCCGTGTGGGCCCACAGCGCCAGTTGCAGCGCCGTCATGTCGCTGTGCCCGACCCAGCGCGTGCCGCGCTTCACGCTGCGTGCCAGCAGCGGCCAGTCGATGCTGTCCAGCAGCCGCGTCAGACCGTAGCCACCGCGCGTGGCCATCGCCACCGAGGGCGCCGCCGCGGCCACGCGGTGCAGTGCCGCCAGGCGCGTGGCGTCGTCGCCGCCAAAGCGCTGGTGGCGCGCCAGCGCGTCGGCATCCAGTTGCGCATCGAAGCCCAGTGCCTGCAGCCGACGTGCGGCCAGGCGCAGCGCGGGCCCGCTCGCGGCCACGCCCGAGGGTGTGAACAGGCGCAGCGTGGGTGCGGGTTCGGGTGCAGGTGCGGGCCGGGGCGATGTCGTCATGGCGGCGGCGAAGGATCGAAGGCGCTGCCCAGTTCGAGCACCTCGCCGGCAGGGATGGGCGGGGACGCGGCTTCGTCGCGTGCGGCTTCTGCAGGCGACGGGCGCGCCTCACGCCGGGCGGCACGGCGCGAGGCAAAGAACTCGCGCAACAGATCACCGCAGGGTGCTGCCAATACCCCGCCCTGCACGGCGGTGTGGTGGTTCAGGCGCGGCTCGGCAAACAGGTCCAGCACCGAGCCCGCGGCGCCGGTCTTGGGGTCGGGCGCGCCCCACACCACCCGCTTCATCCGTGCGTGCATCAGCGCCATGGCGCACATGGCGCAGGGCTCCAGCGTCACGTACAGCTCGCAGCCCGGCAGCCGGTAGTTGCCCAGCAATATCGCGGCATGGCGCAAGGCGACGATCTCGGCATGCGCCGTCGGGTCGTGCGTGGTGATGGGGCGGTTGTAGCCGGTGGCCACGACCTGCAGACCGTCGGGCCCGCGGCGCACGATGACCGCGCCCACCGGCACCTCGCCGGCCAGTTGTGCATTCAGCGCCTGGTCCAGCGCCAGACGCATGCCGGTTTCGTCGGCGGCGGCCAGGGCGGCGGGGTCGTTGGCTTCAGAGTCGGTGGACACAGGCACCGACTCTAGGCCATGCCTGCGCCCAAGGCGCCCGGGTCCAGGCCCTGCAGATGCCGGCCCCAGGCGGCGACGGTCTCGGGCAGCGCGTCGGCGGGCGTGCGCCAGCAGGCGCGGCCGTGGCCGTCGCGCTGCAGCCGGCACTGCACCGCGCTGATGTACGGCAGCGCACAGACCCTGGTTGCGGCCTGAACCGATGCTCCGCCGCTAGGCGTTCGGGCGCCCCAGACGAAGGCGTAACATCAACTCACTTCTATTTTTCGGCCGTCGTTCCATGCCAGTGGACAGTCGCGAAGGCCATTCGGGTCAGCCCCCCAGCGCCGCGTCCGGCGTCTCCGCCCAGTCTGGTGCTGCCTATGGGTCGGTCAAGCCGTCGGGCACGCTTTCGGCCAGCCCCTCACCCAGTCCTTCGCCCAGTCCTGAGCCCCTTGTGTCGGCCCACGCGCCGACACACAGCGCCGGCGGCAGCGACCCTGCGGCAGGGCCGCACGGGTCAGTGCAGCCGATGCTGCAAGCGCCGCTTTCCGGCCGCGTGACAGCCGACGCCACAGCCCACCAGATCGCCGATGCCGTGCTCGCGGTGTGGGCCGACATCGAAGCAACGCTGCACCCCATCGTCGGCCATCGGGGTGTGGCGGCGATGTTTCACCGCAGCCTGTCGCTGGCGGGAAGCGGCCACGCCTGGCTTCACCTCATCAAACCCGATGGCCTGGCTGCCGTCGATACCCAGGCCCTGCATGCCGCACTGGCGCAGCAGACGCCGGCCGATGCCTCCACCGGCGCAACGGCGCTGCTGCAGACCTTTTACAACCTGCTGGCCAGCCTGGTCGGCTCGGCTCTCACCGCGCGCCTGCTGGCCGATGTGTGGGCCGGCGCCGCCCCGCTCCCACCCAGCACACCTTCCGCGCAGGACACGCTTCGATGAGCAACAACAACAAGGCAAGCATTCATCGCCTGTCCACCGGCGTGCCCGGCCTGGACAAGGTGCTCGGCGGCGGGCTGCCCGAATTCAGCTTCAACCTCATTGCCGGCACGCCTGGCAGTGGCAAGACCACGCTGGCGCACCAGATCATGTTCGCGCTGGCCACGCCCGAGCGCCCGGCGCTGTACTTCACCGTGCTGGGCGAGCCGCCGCTGAAAATGCTGCGCTACCAGCAGCAGTTCTCGTTCTTCGACGAAACCGCGCTCAACCAGCGCATCCGCTTCATCAATCTGTCAGAAGTCGCCATGACAGGCGACCTCGACCGCGTGTTGCAGCGCATCGTCAGCGATGTCGCGAAGTACAGCCCGGGGCTGGTGTTCGTCGACTCGTTCCGCTCCATCGTGGTCGCCAGCGAAGGCCTGCCGATGGTCAGCCTGGCCCACTTCGTGCAGCAGTTGGGCATGGTGATGACGAGTTGGCAGGCCACCACCTTCCTGCTGGGCGAGTACTTCAACGAGAACGATGCCAACCCGGTGTTCACGGTGGCCGATGGCCTGATCTGGCTGCGCCAGTCGGTGCAGCGCAATTCGATGGTGCGCAAGCTGGAAATCATGAAGATGCGCGGCCAGCCGACGCTGCCCGGGCTGCACAGCTTTCGCATCGGGCCCGAGGGCTTGCGTGTGTTCGCCGCGGCGCAGCGGCCAGCCCTCGACCACGCCGCCATCACGCTTCTCCCTGGCCGCGCCCTGCTGGGCCTGCCGGCGCTGGACGCCATGCTGGGCGGCGGCCTGCCGCGCGGCCATTCGCTGCTGGTGGCCGGGCCGTCCGGGTCGGGCAAGAGCATCCTGGCCGCTTTGTTTCTTGCTGCCGGTGTGCATGCCGGCGAGCAGGGCGTCGCGGCGGCCTTCGAGCAGCAGCCGCATCCGCGTCGCAATCCGCTCTTGATGGACCTCGTGGCCGGTGGCGATGTCGGCCTCATCGACAGCCGACAGAGCGACCTGTCGATCGACGAGGTGACGGCCCTGATCCTGGACGAGGTGCGCCGGCGCCAGGCCACGCGCGTGGTGCTGGACTCGCTCAGCGGTTTCGAACTGGCGCTGGCGCCCACCTTCCGCCCCGACTTCCGCGAATCCTTGCTCGGCCTGGTGTCGGTGCTGGCCAATGAGGGCGTGACGGTGTTGATGACGTCCGAGCTGGAAGACCGCTACACCGACCTGCGCTTCAGCCCGTACGGCGCCGCCTTCCTGACCGACGCCATCATCGTGCAGCGTTATGTCGAGGTCGACAGCCGCCTGCTGCGCATGATGGCGGTGGTGAAGGTGCGCAACAGCATGCATTCGGACGAGATGCGCGCTTACAGCATCGATGACAGCGGCATCTGCATGGGCGACTCGATGCCGGATCTCACAGGCCTGCTCGGCGGCCGGCCCACGCGCCTGCCCGGCACGGTCGCGGGCTTAGATGTGGTCCCAATCCCCGATGGACCGCTGAACCACCCACAGTCATCGTCATGAACGGCGCCACCGATCCCCCGCGCGTCACCGATCGTCCCTGGGCCACCGCCCCGGCCCCACCGCTGCCGGCGATCAGCGCGGCGCAGGCCGAGGCCGCCGCCAAGCTGGTCAGACTGGGCGTGCAGGTGCACGAGATGCAGGCCCTGCTGACGCGCCTGCTGCAAGACGTGGTGCAGGCCGACACCCGGCTGGAACATGCCGACCCCGCCCGACTGGTGCAGGCCAACGAGCAGTTGCTGCTGGCCGCGCTGAACAGCCGCGACCAGGCCGACGCGGCCACGCAGGCGCTGCGCCAGGCCGAACGTTCCACCCTGGTGGATCCGCTGACCCATCTGCCCAATCGCACGGCGCTGCTGGAACGCTTTGTGCAAGCCGCGGCGACGGCGCGGCGCCACAGCACCAGCCTGGCGCTGCTGTTTGTGGACCTCGACGACTTCAAGCAGGTCAACGACAGCCGAAACCATGCCTTTGGCGACCAGGTGTTGTGTCTGGTGGCCGAACGCATGTTGGACGTCGTGCGCGAGGTCGATACGGTCAGCCGCCATGGCGGTGACGAGTTCCTGATTCTGCTGGCCGACATCGGCAACGCAGCCGCGGCCGCCAACGTGGCCGAGAAGATCGTTGCGGCCATCCGCGAGCCCGTGCTGCTGGAAGGACAGCAATTGCAGATCTCGGCCAGCATCGGCATTGCCATGTGTCCGCAGGACGGCGAGGACCTGCAGACCCTGGTGGCTTGCGCCGACGCGGCCATGTACGGCAAGAAGAAGAGCCGCGATCTGTCGCCTGCGGTGCCAGAAATGGCGCGCCAGCCCACGCCAGGCAGCCAGGCCGATCACTGGCATGCCCACCTGCGCCAGGCCAATGAACGCCTGTTGCTGGCGACACTGACGGCGCAGGAACTGCAAGCCGCAGCCGAACGCGCGCAGCAGCGCCAGCGCGCGCTGCTGACGGCGGTGGCTACTGAATTGCTCGTGCCGACCGCACCCATCCGCATGGCCGCGGGCATGCTGGGCCGCGACAGCGGTGATGCGGTGCTGTTGCCGCGGGTTCAGGCCCTGGTAGAGACCCGCCTGCAGCAGATCGCACGGCTGGTGGCCAAGGTCGTGGAACAGGCCCGGCTGGAGGATGGCGCATTGATTCCGGGCCCGGCGTGGGTGGACCTGGCGCCGCTGATCCAGGCCGAGGCCACGGCTTGCGCCGAAGTGCTGGCGCAGCGCCAACAGACCCTGAGCCTGCAACTCGGCGTCGAGCCTTTGGGCGTGCACGGCGACGCGCGGCGTCTGCGCCAGGCGCTGGCCAACCTGCTGGACAACGCCTCGGGCCACACGCCGACCGGAGGGCACATCAGCGTGGATGTGACATCCACCCCCGCCACGCTGAGCCTGACCGTGGCCGACAACGGCCTGGGACTGACCGCGCAGCAGTTGCCGCATGTGTTCGAGCCCTTCCAGCAGCAGACCCCGGCGCTGGGGCTGCATGGCGATGTGGCGCTGGGCATCGGCCTGACCGTGGTGCGCGCCGTCGTGCATGCACATGGCGGCGAACTGGTGGCGCAAAGCGACGGCGTGCACCGCGGCAGCCGTTTCATCGTCACCTTGCCACGGGTGGATGCACCCGCCTGAGGGCGTCGCACGTTGGAGGGCCCGCCGGCTGCAGGGCACAGGGAAGCACCGCACAGACGGTGGCGCCGGCATCGGAGATGATCAGATCGATCCCGTCGCTGTACCAAGGACTCTTGATGACACACCCCACCACGCGCCGCCGCTTTGTGGCCATCGCCACTTCTTCGGCTGGCCTGACGCTGCTGGCCGCATGCTCGCCACCGCCGGCACCCCCGGCAGCGCCTGCAGCCGCGGCACCTGCACCCCCGCCAGCACCCCCGCCTGCACCCCCAGCGGCGACGCCTTCACCCGCGACTGCAACCGCACCCACGCCCGAGGTCGCCACCAACCCGGCGCCCACCGCAGCCCCCACGCCCGCTGCGGCACCGGGCGCCGCGGGGCGCCAGGTCAGCGAGACCGATGCCACCGCCGTGGCCCTGGGCTATGTGGCCGACGCCACCCGCGTGGACGCCAGCAAGCGCCCCACCCGGGTGGCGGGCAGCGTCTGCAGCAATTGCGCGCTGTATCAGGGCGCAGCCGGCAGCACTTACGGCCCCTGCCCGCTGTTTGCCGGCCAGTTGGTGGCGGCCGCGGGCTGGTGCACGGCCTGGGCGCGCAAGACCTGAGCGGGTGCGGGCCGGGGCGGTGCCCGACCGGCGTGCCTGCGCCTCAGGTGCCGGGCTCGATGGCGCCCTCGGCAACGTAACGGCGGTACTGCGTCAGCGGCATTGCCGCCGAGCCACGTGTATCGCCGTCGGACCAGCTCAGGGTGACGTCGGTGGCGGTAGTCTGCACTTCCACCTGCCCCGGGCGGATGACGATGTTCTGGCCGTCACCTTCGCGGTACTCGACCTTGCCGACGATGCGGGCGGACTCGCTCATGGCCTGGCTCCTGCGGGAATGGACGGCTGCAAAGCTTACAGGCTGACGGGCGACAGGTCTGTGCGTTGCCCCGCCGAACAGGCGGCGTGCCGAACACCGGCATGCAACGCCGGCATCGCCCGACATCGGGCATCCGGCATCCAGTCTCAGGGCCGCTGGTGCAGCACCAGCGGCAACACTGCCGTGGCGCCGGCCTCGCGCAACAGCGCGGCGGCCACGGTCATGGTCCACCCGCTGCGGTAGCGGGCGTCGATCAGCAACACCGGCCCGGCCGGCACCACGACCCCGGGGCGCAGCGCCAGCACCTGCCGCAGCGCCGCCACGCGCGCGGCCGATGCCAGGTCCGCATCGGGCGTGGGGGCCGTCAATTGCAGCGCATCGACCCACGACAGCCGGCCGACCGTCGCCAGGTGCAGAGCCACCGATTCGATCAACTGCGGGTGCAACGCCGACGGCACCATGGCCACCGCCACCGGACGTTCACCCCAGTTGCGCCGCCAGCGACCGAGCACGCCGACCAGGCCTTCCAGTACCGGCGCCGGGGCGGGCCCGTCCGGCGCATTGAACAGCGGCCCCAGCGCATCGGCCCAGCCGGGGTCGTCGGCAAAAGCCAATGCGCGACCTTCGCTGCACGCCGCGATGCGGCCCTTGCGCGTGCCCCCGGACGGCCACAGCTTGCGCGGCTCGATGAGGACGTCCTGCCCGCGTGCAAACACACGTGCGGCCTCGGTGCGCGCCGCGCCGGGAATTGCGCCCGGCCCCGGCAGCCGGCCCGTGCAGACGCTGCAACGCCCGCAGTCGGCGGGCTCGGGGTCGTCCAGCGCCTGTTGCAGAAAGCGCATCAGGCAGCCGCGGCCGGCGGCAAAGGCGCGCATCAGGCCGGCCTCGCGCTCACGCACTTCGGCCAGGGCGCGCCAGCGCGCGGCGTCGAAGATCCAGGGCGTGCCGGTCAAGGCCCAGGCCGTGCCCTGGCGCTGCACGACCTCGTCGACGGCGAGGATCTTCAGCAGGCCCTCCAACCGACCGCGTCGGATCGCGGTGGCGTTTTCCAGCGCCAGCAGGCTCTGCGGCGCGGGCCCCAGCGCCGCGATGATCTTGCCGACACGCTGCGGGTCGGGCACACCCGCGGTCGCGAAATAGGCCCAGATCTGTTCGTCGGTCTCGGCCGGCAGCAACACGGCCACGGCGTCGTCCAGCGCTCGGCCGGCGCGGCCCACCTGCTGGTAATAGGCCACGGGTGAAGCCGGTGAGCCGACGTGGATGCAGAACGCCAGATCGGGCTTGTCGTAGCCCATGCCGAGTGCCGATGTGGCCACCACGGCCTTCAGCGCGTTGCGCCGCAAGGCGTCCTCGATGCCTTGGCGCACGGCGCTTTCCTGGCCCCCGTGATAGGCCGCGACCTCGAAGCCGCAGCCGCGCAGGAAGCTGGCCAGACGCTCGGTCTCTGCCACCGTCAGGGCATAGACGATGCCCGAGCCCTCGAACACGCTCAGCGCGTCACCGACCCAGGCGTAGCGTTGCAGCGCACTCAGCCCCGGCACGACCGCCAGGCGCAAGGACGAGCGCGCGAGCGAGCCGCGAAAGGTCTGCGTCTGCGGGCCCAGCTGGCGCGCGATGTCCTGCGTGACACGGCTGTTGGCGGTCGCGGTGGTGGCCAGCACGGGGGTGGCCGCACCGATGCCCAGCAGCGTCTTCGCCAGGCGCTGGTAGTCGGGCCGGAAGTCGAAGCCCCAGTCCGAGATGCAGTGCGCCTCATCGATCACCACCAGCCCCGTCGAGGCCAGCAGGCCCGGCAGGCGCCGCGCGAAGCCGGCGTTGCCCAGCCGCTCGGGCGACACCAGCAGCACGTCGAGCACGTCGCTCGCGATGTCGTCGAAAACGGCGTCCCAGTCCGCCAGGTTGGTGGAGTTGACGGTGGCCGCGCGCAGGCCGGCCCTGGCCGCCGCGCTGACCTGGTCGCGCATCAACGCCAGCAACGGCGAGACGATCAGCGTGGGCCCCTTGCCCTGGGCGCGCAGGGCCGAAGTCGCCGCCCAGTAGACGGCCGACTTGCCCCAGCCGGTGGCCTGCACCACCAGCACCCGTGCCTGCTGCTCGACCAGTGCGGCCACCGCGGCGGTCTGGTCTTCGCGCGGGGTCGCCGCAGGCCCCGCCATCGCGGCGAGTACCAGGCGCAGATGGATGTCGGCGATGCTCACGCCCGGATTGTGGGTGGGGTGGTGCACAGCAACGGTCGGGGCCGCGATGGCGGCCCAGCCAGACTTGAGGCGGGTGAAGTGCCAACCCGAGAGGTGACGAGAGATTGGCGACGGATTGACAACGAAATGCCAGCGCAAACCCCGATGGCGTCTGTACGGTAGTGCCACAAAGATTGCAGCCATCACAGCCGCCTGGCGGCAGACACAAGGCATGCCCACCGATCAGTACCAGATGGACACCTTCCCCCGATGTCTCCTCCACCACGCAAAAACCCACCCCGCAAGCCCTGCCATCCGCGAGAAGAGCCGCGGCATCTGGAAGACCCTGAGCTGGCGCCAGCTCGCCGATGAAGTCACGGCCCTGGCCGCCGGCTTGTCGGCGCAGGGCTTTCAGCGTGGGGACCATGTCGGGCTGCTGGGCGAGAACCGCCCTCGCCTGTTCGCTGCCATGGCCGCTGCGCAATGGCTGGGCGGCGTGGTCGTGCCCCTGTTCGCCGACACCACGGCCGACGAGATTGCCGGCCCGATCCAAAGTGCAGACATTACCTGCGTATTTGCCGAGAATCAGGAACAGGTCGACAAACTGCTGTCCCTGATGCCGCGGTGCCCGACCGTGCGTCATGTCTTCTTCGACGACGACCGCGGCATGCGCCATTACCAGCAGCCGCAGCTGCAAAGTTACGACGCACTGCTGGCCCAGGGCCGCGAAAGCCTGGCCAGCCGCCAGGGTGCGCTCGATGCCGAACTGGCCCGCGGCAGCGGCAAGGACCCGGCCGCGCTGTTCTTCACCTCGGGCACCACCGGGCCGGCACGCGGTGTCCTGCACAGTCACGGGGCCTTGATCGACCGCGCCCGCACCGCCGCCCGGATCGACGGCCTGAGCGACAGCGACACCACCATCGCCTACCTGCCGCCGGCCTGGATCGGCCAGCATGTGCTGGCCTATGCGCTGCCGATGGTCGTGGGCTCGTGCGTGTGCTGCCCGGAATCGTCCGAGACCATGCTGCACGACATGCGCGAGATGGGGCCCAGCGTCTTCCTGGCGCCGCCGCGCGTGCTGGAGGCGCTGCTGACACAGGTGTCGATCCGCATCAATGACACCGGCGGCATCAAGCGCAGCCTGTACACGCATTACCTGGGCGTGGCCCAGCGTGTGGGCGCGCGTGTGCTGGCGGGCGAGCCCGTGGCCTTCGGCGATCGGCTGGCGTATGCGATGGGAAATATTCTGATCTACGGCCCGCTGCGCGACGTGCTGGGCATGAGCCGCCTGCGCGTGGCCTATACCTCGGGCGAGGCGATCGGGCCCGACCTGCTGCTGTTCTACCGCTCGATCGGCATCAACCTGAAGCCGCTGTACGGCTCGACCGAGACGGGTCTGTTCGTCACCATGCAGGGCAACGGGCAGGTGCTGCCGGACACCGTCGGCCCCGCCGCCCCGGGGGTCGAACTCGCGATCGGCGCCGACAGTGAATTGATGGTGCGTTCACCGGGCCTGTTCCTGGGTTACCACCGCGATGCCGAGGGCACGCGCCGAGCCACCAACGCCGAAGGCTGGTTCCACACCGGCGACGCCGGCTGGCTGGGAGAAGACGGGCAGTTGCGCGTCATCGACCGGCTCAAGGACGTGGGCCAGCTCAGCGACGGCACGCTGTTCGCACCCAAACTGCTGGAAAACAAACTCAAGTTCTCGCCTTACATGAACGAGGCCGTGGCCTTCGGCAATGGGCGCGACCGCGTCTGCGTTTTTGTCAGTATCGACCTCGAAGCGGTCGGCAACTGGGCCGACAAGCAGGGCATCTCGTACACCGGCTATGCCGACCTGGCCGCGCACGACCAGGTCTACGGGCTGATTGCCGATTGCATCGCCAAGGCCAACGCCGAATTGGCAGCCGATGCGACGCTGGCGCGTTTGCAGATCCACCGCTTCTTGCTGCTGCACAAAGTGCTGGAGGCCGACGACGGCGAACTCACGCGCATGCGCAAGGTGCGGCGCAAGGTCATTGCCGAGCGCTACGCCGGTCTGGTCGACGCGCTGTACGACGGACGCAGCCAGGGGCGTGTGGACGCCGAGGTGCGCTACGAAGACGGCCGCATCGGCATCGTCTCGGCCGACGTGAAGATCCGCGACGCGAAGACCATCGCGGCGACCTTCACGCCCGCCTCGTCGCCAACCTTGCCGCGACAAGCGCAGAAGAAGGCGGCTTGAGATGGATATGGCCATTCACAGCCGCGAACAGACGCCCGCCGCCGCGCCACCGCAGCGCGGCTACGCCATCGGCGACCCGATCCTCGAACTGGACTCGGTGTCGCTGCGCTTCGGTGGCGTCAAGGCCTTGACCGACATCTCGTTCGACGTGCTCGAGCACGAGATCCGCGCCATCATCGGCCCCAACGGCGCAGGCAAGAGTTCCATGCTCAACGTCATCAACGGCGTTTACCGGCCGCAGGAAGGCAGCATCACCTTCCGCGGCCAGAAGCTCGCCGACATGACGCCCAACCGGGCGGCGCGGCTGGGCATCTCGCGCACCTTCCAGAACATCGCGCTCTTCAAGGGCATGACGGTGCTGGACAACATCATGGCCGGCTGCAGCCTGAGAGAAAAGGCCACCTTCCTCGAAGTCGCCTTGCAACT
>JBBSCX010000091.1:0-10942 GCA_038249905.1 Burkholderiales bacterium | reverse complement strand
CGGTGCCGGCGACATGCACGCCGTGGTGGCCCAGGATGTCGTCGCGCCGCTGCAGGCGCCCGCGCCGTGCCGGGCCCACCCGAAGCAGCGCGAAGTCCGAGGTGCCGCCGCCGATGTCGGCCACCAGCACGCGCTCTTCGGCCGTGCAGCGGGCCTCGTAGTCCAGCGCCGCGGCGATGGGCTCGTACTGGAACGTCACTTCGCTGAAGCCCACCGCCCGCGCCGCCGCCGCCAGCGCCGCCTGCGCCTGGGCGTCGCGTGCCGGGTCGTCGTCGACGAAGAACACCGGCCGGCCCAGCACCGCGCGCGTCACCTCCACACCGGCCTGCACGCAAGCCAGTTGGCGCAAGTGGCGCAGGAAGCCGGTGACGACGTCGCGGTAGGCGACCGCACGGCCACCGCCGATGTCGGTGCGCTGGTCGAGCAGGGTCGAGCCGAGGATGCTCTTCATCGACCGCATCAGCCGGCCGTCGATGCCTTCGACATAGGCGGCGATGGCCGCGCGGCCGTACAGGCGTTCGGCCTCCAGCTGCGTCGGCGGCGTGTCGGCGCGGTAGAAGACGGCCGTGGGCAGGGTCGGCAAGCCGGATTCCAGCGCCATCAAGGCGGTGCCGGGGCCGTCGGCTCGCGGCAGCGCGACGGCGGAGTTGGAGGTGCCGAAGTCGATGGCGGCGTAGGGCTGGGGCATGGCAGTGGGGTGGTGGCCTGGTGGCGTGTTGGCAAGGGTCTGCGGCATGACGGCGCCGCCGGTGTGAATTGGGCCACGACAGGGGCCCTGTTCACCCGTGCACGCCCAGTCGCATGGCGACACACTGGATACACAAGTTCACACCGCCCCCATCCGACGACCCGACGATCCACGAGGCATGCCATGGACAAGGCCACCCCACCGCCACGCTGGTACCACGTCTGGCGCGCGCCACTGGCGCCGGAAGCCGACCCCGCCGACCTGGGCACGGCCTTCGGCCTGGAGATGAGTCTGGGCGAGTCGCTCTATGACCCGCCCGCAGCGCCGGCCACGGCGCCGTCCCTCGCGGGCTCGACCAGCACACCGCGCTGGATGCCGCGCCTGGGACGCCGCACCGCCGGCAACTGAACACCTTCGTACAGCACGGTCCCGACACAGACGACCCGTCGCTGTCGCAGGCCCGCCGACTGGGGGGCATACCCGAGGGTCTGCTTTGCGCACGGGCCGCCTAGAATGTGTCAATGGCCCGACTGTCCTTCCGCGAACAAGTGCTGCGCGTCCGCGAAGACGCCATCGTCACCGCCGTCAACCGCCTGCTGGCGGAAAAAGGCTTCGACCTGATGACCGTGGACGAGGTCGCGGCCGAGGTCGGTATCGCAAAAGCCAGTCTTTACAAGCACTTCGCGTCGAAAGAAGCCCTGGCCGCGGCGGCCATGGTGCGGCTGCTGCAGCGTTCGCTGGACCTGGTGCACGCGCAGTCGGACATCGAGGGCCGCCGCGCCGTGGATGGCATCGAAGCCCTGGTGCGCTGGGCCCTGCATCTGCAACTGGCCGGCGAGATGCCTTCGCTGCCATCGCAGAACAGTTCGCTGCGCGCCGAGTTGATGGCGCACAAGGTCTATCTCGACCTGCTGATGCAGGTCAGCGAACTGGTCGGCGGCTGGATCGTGCGCGCCCAGGCCGACGGCGACATCGACCCGGCGCTGCCGCCCGAGGTCGTGCTGTACACGATCTACGCCCGCGCCTGCGACCCGGTGCCCGCGGTACTGAAGGCCGGCGGCCAGTACGGCGACGCGCAGATCGTCGAATGGGTCATGGCCACCTGCATGAACGGCCTGCGCCGCCGGGCTGAGCCGACGCTCGCAGCCGCCGCTTGCAGCGCCGGCTCGCCGTGACCCCGTTGCACCGGGCTCTGCTTCAGCGCACCAGCAGCACCGGCACGCCGCACTTGGACAGCACCTTGGTGACGGTGGAGCCCATTACCAGGTTGGTGAAGCTGCCGTGCCCGTGCGAGCCCATGACGACGAGGTCGTACTTGCCCTTGTCGGCGGTGTTCGCGATCACCTCGGCAGCGTGGCCGACCTTGGCCACATAACTGGCGTTGACGCCCTGCTTGGTGAAAAAGCTGCGTATCGGCTTGAAGACCTTATCGCCCTCGGCGTCGTAGTAGTCCTGCAGCGTGTCCTTGTTGACCGCCGCAGCGGCCCGCGGCGGCACCGCGGCGACGATGGTCAGCAGCGTGTACTCGTGGTGGCTTCCCAGCCATTCGTCATGGGCGGCGATGTAGGCCAGCATGCGCTTGGTGAAGGGGCTGCCATCGACGGCGGCGAGGATCTTCATGGCGGTCTAATCTTTCGGATGTGACGGCGGGTGCGATGGTGGGTGTGCTGGCCGGTGTGCTGGCGCGTTCCCTGCAAGACGCGCCGCGCCGGGTCAAGCTGCATTTCGCGGACGGCCTGAGTGTGACACCGCAGACCGCGCCGGCCTTGACGCCGGTCAGTTCAGACCGCGATCACAGCGTGATCAGCCGCAGCGGGTCGTGGCCCTCGGCCTCGCCGCGGCCGACATGACCGCGCGCCTGGCACACCACCCGTGTCGGCGCGCGCCCGGCGCGCGGCAGCAGATAGTCGTGCCGGCAGTGCAGGTGGCCGTGCAGCCACAGGTCGGCATGCGGCAGCAGGTCGTCGTCGGCATTGCAGAAGCTGGCGGTGCCGGGCTGGCGGCCGTAGCGCGGGTCGGCACTGCGCAGGCTGGGCGCAAAGTGCGTGACGACGAGCGTGCGGTCCCATCCGCCGCGGCGGGGCAGCGTGGCGTCCAGCCAGGCGCGGCAGGCCAGGCCCTCGGCGCGCACGCCGGCGGCGTCCAGCGGCGCACCGCCACGGGTGGCGGCCATCTGGCGCTGAAAGTACGCGGCGGCGCGCTCGGCGCGGGGGCGCTGCGCGGCGCCGAAGAGATCGAAGTCGCTCCAGCGCGTGGCCCCGGCGATGCGCACCCGCAGGCCATCGGCAGCGGTGAAGAGCAGGGTCTCGCGCTGCAGCAGGGTCAGGCCGTGGCGGGCACAGGTCTCGCGCAGGGCCGGCCAGGCGGTGTCGAGTTCACGCCGGTCGAACTCGTGGTTGCCGGCCACCACCACCACCGGCACCGGCCAGCCGGCAAAGTGCGCATAGCCCTGCCAGGTGGCGTCGATGTCGCCGGCCAGCACCAGCAACTCGGCCCCGGGCGCGGGCTCGGGGTCGAAGGACTCGGTCTCCAGGTGAAGGTCGGACAGCAGTTGCAGTTGCATGGGCACATGGGCGAGGGCGAGGGCGATCGACGGAGCATGCGCTCACATCAAGCGCCCGGGGCAAAGCAGCCCGTCCCTCAGACGGCTTCCAGCCGCTGCCCGATCTGCGCCAGCGTGGCCGGTAGCGCGGCCGGCAGCCCCTGTTCAAGTTGCTTGAACAATTCGGCGTGCAGGCTCAGTTCGTGCTGCCAGGCAAGCTTGTCGATGCCGATGACGGTCTCGAACTGCGCCGGCGTGAAGCCCAGGCCCTCCCAGCGCAGGTCCTCGAAACGCGGGCTCGTGCCGAAGACGTTGTCGGCACCGCCGGCCGTGCCTTCGATGCGGCCCAGCATCCATTCCAATGCACGCATGTTTTCGCCGTAGCCGGGCCAGACGAACTTGCCGTCGGCGCCCTTGCGGAACCAGTTGACGCAGAAGATGCGCGGCGGCGTCGTGCCGGTGGCCTGCAGCCAGGCGCCCAGGTCCAGCCAGTGCTGGAAGTAGTCCGCCATGTTGTAGCCCACGAAGGGCAGCATCGCGAAGGGGTCGCGACGCACCGCGCCGTTGCCGCCGGCCATCGCGGCGGTGGTCTCGCTGCCCATGGTGGCGGCCATGTAGACGCCCTCGGTCCAGTTGCGCGCCTCGCTCACCAGCGGCACCGTGGTGCTGCGCCGACCGCCGAAGATGAAGGCATCGATGGGCACGCCCTCGGGATCGTCCCATTGCGGGTCCAGCACCGGGTTGTGGATGGCGGCGACGGTGAAGCGAGCGTTGGGGTGGGCAGCGGGCCGGGGCTTGCCGTTCTCGGCCTGGGCGCGGGCGATCTCGGGCGTCCAGTCGCGGCCCTGCCAGTCTGTCAGGTGGGCCGGCGGCGTCTCGCTCATGCCTTCCCACCAGACGTCGCCGTCGTCGGTCAACGCCACGTTGGTGAAGATGACATCGCTCTTCAGCGAGGCCATGCAGTTGGGGTTGGTGTGATCGTTGGTGCCCGGGGCGACGCCGAAGTAGCCGGCCTCGGGGTTGATGGCGTACAGGCGGCCATCGTCGTGGGGCTTGATCCAGGCGATGTCGTCGCCGATGGTCGTCACCTTCCAGCCTTCGTAGCCGGCCGGCGGCACCATCATGCTGAAGTTGGTCTTGCCGCAGGCGCTGGGGAAGGCGGCGGCGACGTGGAACTTGCGCCCGGCCGGGTTGGTGACGCCCAGCACCAGCATGTGCTCGGCCAGCCAGCCGGTGCCACCGCCGGGCCCCTTCGCGGCCTGGCGGCCCATGATGCTGGCGATGCGCAGCGCAAAACACTTCTTGCCCAGCAGCGCGTTGCCGCCGTAGCCGCTGCCGTAGCTCCAGATCTCGCGCGTGGCCGGGTAGTGCACGATGTACTTGGTCTTGTTGCAGGGCCAGGCCACGTCCGCCTGGCCATCCGGCAAGGGCGCGCCCACGGTGTGCACACAGGGCACGAAGTCGCCGTCGGCGCCCAGCACGTCCAGCGCGCCACGGCCCATGCGCGTCATCGTGCGCATGCTGACCGCGACATAGGGGCTGTCGGTCAATTCGACGCCGATGTGCGCGATGTGGCTGCCCAGCGGGCCCATGCTGAAGGGCACCACATACAGCGTACGGCCCCGCATCGCGCCACGGAACAGGGCTGGGGTGCCGTCGGGCTGGCCGGTCTGCAGCAGCGCGCGCATGTCTGCCGGCGCCATCCAGTTGTTGGTCGGGCCGGCCTCGTCGCGGGTGTCGCTGCAGATGAAGGTGCGGTCCTCGACGCGGGCGACGTCGCTGGGGTCGCTGCGGGCCAGGAAGCTGCGCGGGCGCAGTTCGGGGTTGAGCGGCTGCAGCGTGCCGGCGGCGACCAATTGCGCGCACAGGGCCTGGTACTCGGCCTCGCTGCCGTCGCACCAATAGACTTCGGCGGCTTCGGTCAGCGCCGCGATTTCGGCCACCCAGGCGACCAGGCGGTCGTGCTTCACATGGGCGGGCACGTTCAGGCGCAGGCCTTCCAAAACGGGACGGTTCATGGATTCTCCGGACAAGGCGGTAAAGGAATCGGCATCGGGCCAGCCGCGTCGCGGCAGATTGCGCGGCTGGCCCCATGCCTCCGGGGCGCGGCCCCTGACGTCCTCATGCCTCCCTGCCTGCCCGCGCGCCGTGGGCGGCGTCGCGGCCGGATGGCGCCAGCCCGCAGTGAAGGGCAGGACGCCGACCGGGGCCCGCAACAGCCCAACGGCACCGCGGGGAGCGGGATGGTCGGGTCAATGTAATCGCGCCGTAACCGCCGGTCTGCGGGCTGTCATGCAAATCCCGTATGGCGTGATGCATGCCACTGACCGGGCCGCCGAAAGACCCCGATGAGAGTGCTGGCGGTGTGCATCGGCCGCGCGAAATTGCGGCAGGACCGGGGGCAGAGCTATCTGACGGCGATCGGCAAGACCGCCGTCGAGGGCCCGGTCGCTGTCGGCCGCCTGGGCCTGGCTGGCGACGAGCAGGCCGACCTGAGCGTGCACGGCGGGGTCTCCAAGGCGGTGTACGCCTACCCCTCGGAACACCTGCCGTTCTGGCAGACGGTGCGCGCCCAGGCCGGCGTGGCAGCCTGGGGCGAAGGCATCGCGCCCGGCCTTTTGGGCGAGAACCTGCTGCTCGAGGGCCTGCGCGAGACCGAGCTGTGGATCGGCGACCGCCTGTGGATCGGCCGTGGCGATGGCACCGCGCCCGGCTGCGTGCTGGCGGTCAGCGAGCCGCGCATGCCGTGCGCCAAGTTCAATGCCGCCATGGGCTTCGTGCACGCCGTCAAGCTGATGCAGCAGTCGGGCTTCAGCGGCGCTTACCTGGCGGTGATCGCGCCCGGTCAGGTGCAGGCCGGCGACGCGATCACCCTGCACCCCGGGCCGCGAGAGGTGAACCTGCGCGATCTGTTCAAGGCGCGGGCCAGAGGCGGCTGAGGCGGCCTCCCCGAGCATGACGGGATGGTGCCATGCCTTCCACGCCGGCAACCACGCCGATGTGCTCAAGCACACCGTGCTCGTCGCCCTGCTGCGCTACCTGAACCTGAAGGACAAGGGCTGGCGCTATGTCGACACCCATGCCGGGGCCGGCGGCTATTCGCTGCAGGGCGACTACGCACAACGCCGCGGCGAGTTCGAACACGGCATCGGCCGCCTGTGGGACCGCGACGACCTGCCGCCCATGGTCGCCGACTACCTGGCGCGGGTGCGCGACTTCAACGCCGCCAAGGCCCTGGTGCAGTACCCCGGCTCACCCGCCTTCGCCCATGCGCTGCAGCGTCCGCAGGACCAGTTGCGGCTGTCCGAACTGCACCCCACCGAACACAAGATCCTGCTGTCCTACCTGGGCGACCAGGGCGGCTCGCAGGTGCAGCTGGGGGATGGCTTCGCGCAACTGAAGGGCCACCTGCCGCCGCCCACACGCCGCGGCCTGGTGCTGATCGACCCGCCCTACGAGATCAAGACCGATTACGCCCGCACCCTGGCCGCGCTGCGCGAGGCGCTGCTGCGCTTTCCCGAGGGCATGGTGATGGTGTGGCTGCCGCAATTGCAGTTGGTGGAGTCGGCACAGCTGCCGCAGCGCCTGAAGGCCAGCGCCGACAGTGGCGCCAAGAAGGGCTGGTTGCACGCGCGGCTGAGCGTGGCGCGCGCCGACGATCGCGGCTTCGGCCTGCTGGGCAGCAGCGTCTTCATCGCCAACCCACCGCACACCCTGCGCGCCGAGCTGCAGCCGGTGCTGCCCTGGTTGGCGCAGGTGCTGGACCAGGGCGCACCCGGCCATGCCCTGGACGTGTCGGCGGGCGGCTGAGGCCGGGGATACTCCGCGCGCTGCACTCAAGTCCGACGTTCGCCTGAACTTCGCACGCGCTTCGAACGAGCTTCGAACGAGCCTCGAAAGACCTTCGCCCGACCTTCGCCCGAGCTTCGCAAGTACGCCGCCCACCCTGCCGCCCAACGCAAACCGCGCACACCGATGGCCCTGCCCTTCCGCCCCGCCGCGATCGCCCGTGTGGCGCCGTTTGTCGCCTTCATGGCCCTGCTGGCGCTGCGCGGCGCCGCCCCGGCCGATGGCAGTTGGGGCTTCGACACGCGCTGGCTCTATGCGCTGCAGGTGGCGGTGCCGGCGGCGATGGTGGCCTGGTGGTGGCGGGAGTACGGCGAGCTGGCCCGCGCCACCTGGCTGAGCGCGCGTGAACTGCTGCTGTCCGTGGTGGTCGGCCTGGCCGTGTTCGGCGCCTGGATCCACCTCGACGCGCCGTGGATGACGATCAGCGCCGGCGCGGTCAGTGCCTTCGTCGCCACTGACGCCACTGGCGCGATCGACTGGCCGCTGGTGCTGGTACGCATCGCCGGCGCGGCGCTGCTGGTGCCGGTGATGGAAGAGCTGTTCTGGCGCAGCTTTCTGATGCGCTGGATCCAGGCCCCGGTGTTCGAGGGCGTCGCGCCGCAGCGCGTGGGGCTGAAGGCGATCATCTTGTCCACCTTCCTGTTCATGCTGGCGCACCCGCTGTGGCTGGCGGCCATCGTGGCCGGGCTGGCCTATGCCTGGCTCTACATCCGCACCGGGCGACTGTGGGCGCCGGTGGTGGCGCATGCGGTCACCAACGGCGTGCTGGGGGGGTGGGTGGTGGCGACGGGGAACTGGCAGTTCTGGTGAGGTGGCAGTTTGGGTGATTCGGCAATTTTGGTGATTCAGCCGTTCTGCTGCGTCACCCGCTTCAGTCCACGCCCCGCGTCCGGTCGGCCTTGAAGTCCAAGCGCCAGGCATCGAAGCGGCCCTCGTCCAGCGCCTCACGCACTTCGCGCATCAGGTTCACGTAGTAGTGCAGGTTGTGGATGCTGGCCAGCATGGGGCCCAGCATCTCGCCGCAGCGGTCCAGGTGGTGCAGGTAGGCGCGGCTGAAGCCGCCCGTCACGGTGCCGTCGCGCCCCGTCTGCCCGCGGCACGTGTGGCAGATGCAGGACGGGTCCAGCGGCCGCTCATCGTCCTTGTGCTTGGCGTTGCGGATCTTCAGGTCGCCGAAGCGGGTGAAGAGATGGCCGTTGCGCGCATTGCGCGTCGGCATCACGCAGTCGAACATGTCCACGCCCGCGGCCACGCCCGCGATCAGGTCTTCCGGCGTGCCCACCCCCATCAGATAACGCGGCTTGTGCGCCGGCAGCAGGCGCGGGGTGTGGGCCATGATGCGCAGCATCTCGTCCTTGGGCTCACCGACGCTGACACCGCCGACTGCATAGCCCGGCAAGTCGAGTTCGGCCAGTCGCGCGGCGGACTCGGCCCGCAGCGGCTCGAACATGCCGCCCTGCACGATGCCGAACAGCGCGTTCGGGTTGCCCAGGCGGGCAAACTCGTCGCGGCTGCGCACGGCCCAGCGCAGGCTCAACTCCATCGAACGTCGCGCTTCATCTTCACTCGTCAGCCGCCCTGCCGTCTGCCAGGGCGTGCATTCGTCGAACTGCATCGCGATGTCGCTGTTCAGCACGGTCTGGATCTGCATGCTGACCTCGGGCGTCAGGAACAGCTTGTCGCCGTTGACCGGCGACGCAAAGGCCACGCCTTGTTCGCTGATCTTGCGTGCCTTGCCGTCAGCGCCGGCCAGGCTCCAGACCTGGAAGCCGCCGCTGTCGGTCAGCAGCGGCCGGTCCCAGCCCTCGAAGCGGTGCAGGCCGCCGAAGCGGCGCAATACGTCCAGGCCGGGGCGCATCCACAGGTGGAAGGTGTTGCCCAGGATGATCTGTGCGCCCATCTCGTGCAATGAACGCGGCATCACGCCCTTGACCGTGCCGTAGGTGCCCACCGGCATGAAGACCGGCGTCTGCACCGTGCCGTGGTTCAGGCTCAGCCGGCCTCGTCGCGCACCGCCGGGCGAGGTGTGGAGCAGTTCGAAATTCAACATCGGCGCGATTGTCCGGTCTGCGCGCCGCCCGTATCGCTACCCGAATCGCCACCCACATCGCCACCAGCATCGCCACCGAAATCGGCAGCACTCGAAGTGCCCGCGTCGATCCGACTTGCGGTCGGGCGACACCGGCCCGCGCTGCCGTCGCGTCTTCAGCCCTGCCGCTGCAGCAGCATCGCGTCGCCGTAGCTGAAGAAGCGGTAGCGCGACTCCACCGCGTGCCGGTACAGCGCCATCACATGGGCGTGACCGGCGAAGGCGCTGACCAGCATCATCAGCGTGCTCTTGGGCAGGTGGAAGTTGGTCAGCAGCACATCGACGACGCGGAATTCGAAGCCGGGCGTGATGAAGATATCGGTCTCGCCGGACATCGGCGCCAGCGCGGCGCCGTGGCTGCGCGCCACCGACTCCAGCGCCCGCAGCGTGGTCGTGCCCACGGCGACGATGCGCCCACCGGCCGCGCGCGTGGCGGCGATGGCAGCGACGGTGTCCGCACGCACTTCGAAGTACTCGCTGTGCATGCGGTGTTCAGCCAGGTTCTGCGCCCGCACCGGCTGGAAGGTGCCGGCGCCGACGTGCAAGGTCACCGCCGCACGCCGCACGCCGCGCGCGTCCAGGTCGGCCAGCACGGCAGCGTCGAAGTGCAGTGCCGCCGTCGGTGCAGCCACCGCGCCCGGTTTTGCCGCAAACACCGTCTGATAGCGCCGTTCGTCGTCGGCGCTGTCGTCGTGGGTGATGTAGGGCGGCAGCGGCACATGGCCGTGGGCGGCCAGCAGTGCAAACGGGTCGGACGGAAAGCGCAGATGGAACAGCGCGTCCTCGGGCCCGCAGCGGCCCAGCACCTCGGCATCGAAGCCGGCGTCGGGGCCGGCATCGACGCCAGCACCCGAGGCGCCCCGAAAGCGCAGCACCGTGCCCGGCCGCGGCGACTTGCTGGCGCGCAGGTGGGCCCAGACCTCGTGCCTGCGGGTGTTTGTGGCGGTGAGGGTGGCGGCGTGCTTGCCAACGTCTGTGCAGGCGTCTGCGCCAGCGTCAATTCCAGAGTCCGGCAACACACGTTCGACCAAAGCCTCGACCGCGCCGCCGGTGCCGGTCTTCTCACCCAGCAATCGCGCCTTGATGACGCGGGTGTCGTTGAAGACCAGCAGGTCGCCGGCCTGCAGCAGACCAGGAAAATCGCGGAAAACACAGTCCACCGGCGTTGCGCCACGGCCGTCCAGCAGGCGCGAGCCGCTGCGCTCGGGCGTGGGGTATTGCGCCACCAGTTCGGGCGGCAGGCTGAAGTCGAAGTCGGCGAGGGTGTGGCTCACGGCAGCTTGGCGGGTGCGGTCAGGCTGATATTGAGGGCGGGCTCGGCGATGGCGGGGGATGAAGCGGCTGGCGCCGGTGGAGTTGCAATTTGTGAGGCCTGGGCGCGCTCCAGCGTGCCGTCGGCCGTCAGGTGCGCGACCCAGCCACCGCCTGCCCACTCGTCGTAGATCCAATCATCGGCCCATCGTTGCACGCCAGCAGGCGGCACGGGCAGCACCGGCGCAAGACCCCGCAGCGCGACCGCCATGAAGTCGATCCACACCGGCAGCGCCAGCGCGCTGCCCGATTCGCGTTCGCCCAGGCTGCGCGCGGCGTCGGAGTGACCCATCCACACGACGGCCACGCGCTGCGGATGGAAGCCGGCGAACCAGGCATCGGCGGCGTCGTTGGTGGTGCCGGTCTTGCCGTAAAGGTCGCTGCGCTGCAGCCGCTGCTGCACGCTGGCGGCCGTGCCGCTGGACGTGACTTCGGCCAGCAGGCTGTTGACGACGAAGGCATT
>JBBSCX010000090.1:0-10999 GCA_038249905.1 Burkholderiales bacterium | reverse complement strand
TCACCCCATCGGGACCCAGATGAGAGTTGGCATCAACGGAATGGGCCGCATCGGCCGTCTTGCACTGCGCGCGGCCATGGGCGCGGCCGAACGGCCGGCCGACGAGCCGCGCGCCGGGAACCGGCTGGAGGTCGTGCACCTGAACGAATTGAAGGGCGGCGCGGCAGCCACCGCGCACTTGCTGGCCTTCGACAGCGTGCAGGGCCGCTGGCGCGCCGATATCGCTGCCGAGGGTGAGGGCAGCATCCGCATCGACGACCGCAGGCTGGCCTTCTCGTCACACGCCACGGCGGCAGAAATTCCCTGGGGTGATCTGGGCGTGGACCTGGTGCTCGAATGCACCGGCAAATTCCTGACCCCGCAGACCCTGCAAGGCCACCTCGACCGCGGCGCCAAGCGCGTGATCGTGGCCGCGCCGGTGAAGACGGGCGATGTCCTCAACATCGTCGTCGGCATCAACCACCACCTGTACGACCCGGCGCGGCATCACATCGTCACGGCCGCGTCCTGCACCACCAACTGCCTGGCGCCGGTGGTCAAGGTCGTGCACGAAAACCTGGGCATCCGCCACGGGCAGATCACCACCATCCACGACCCGACCAACACCAACGGCATGGTCGATGCACCGCACACGGACCTGCGACGCGCCCGCAGCGCGATGCTCAGCCTGGCGCCCACGACCACCGGCAGCGCCACCGCCATCGCACTGATCTATCCCGAACTGAAGGGCAAGCTGAACGGCCACGCCGTGCGCGCGCCAGTGCTCAACGCCTCGCTGACCGACTGCGTGTTCGAACTGCAGCGCGAGACCACGGCCGAGGAAGTCAACCGCCTGTTTGCCGAGGCCGCGGCGGGCCCGCTGGCCGGCATCCTGGGCTTTGAGGAACGACCGCTGGTCAGCGCCGATTACGCCCGCGACACGCGCTCGGCCATCGTCGACGCGCTGTCCACGATGGTGACCGACGGCACGATGCTGAAGGTGTACGCCTGGTACGACAACGAGATGGGCTATGCCTGCCGCATGGTGGACCTGGCCTGCCACATGGACAGCCTCGGCCTCTGAGCGCCATGGCCGCTGACACGCCGTCGCCCGGAACGCCCGAGCCCCTGTCCGCGCCCATGTCTGCGCCCACGTCCGCGCCGAACAACGGCGCCCGCAACTACGCCATCGTCACGGCCGCGTACTGGGGCTTCACGCTCAGCGATGGCGCCTTGCGCATGCTGGTGCTGCTGCACTTCTACCGGCTGGGCTATTCGCCGTTCACGCTCGCCTTCCTGTTCCTGCTGTACGAGGCCATGGGCGTGGTCGCCAACCTGATCGGCGGCTGGCTGGCCACGCGTTATGGCATCCAGCGCATGCTGACGGTGGGGCTGTGCACGCAGATCACCGGCTTCGTGCTGCTGTCGCTGTTGTCGCCCGACTGGACGGTGTTGATGTCGGTGGCCTGGGTCGTGCTGGCGCAAGGCGTGTGCGGCGTGGCCAAGGACCTGACCAAGACCGCCAGCAAGTCGGCCATCAAGCTGACTGCCGGCACGGCATCGGGCCAACTCTTCAAATGGGTGGCCTGGTTCACCGGCAGCAAGAACGCGATGAAGGGCGTGGGCTTCTTCCTGGGCGGGCTGTTGCTGGACCGGCTGGGTTTTCAGGTCTCGTTGTGGACCATGGCCGGCCTGCTGGGCGTGGTGTTGGCGGGCGTGGTCATCTTCGTGCCGCCGTTGATGGGCAAGGCCAAGGCCTCGAAGTCGGCCAGGGAGTTGTTCGCCAAGAACCGGGCCATCAATTTGCTGGCGGCCGCGCGCGTGGCGCTGTTCGGTGCGCGCGACGTGTGGTTCGTCGTCGGCGTGCCGGTGTTCCTGTACGCCTCCGGCTGGACTTTCACGATGGTCGGAGCCTTCCTGGCGCTGTGGACCATCGGCTACGGTGCCGTGCAGGCTTTTGCGCCGGCCCTCGTGCGTCGCAGTGAAGACGGGCTCAGCACCGAAGTGCCGGCAGCGCGCCTTTGGTCGGCACTGCTGGCCGTGGTGCCGATGGCGTTGGCGGTGCTGGTGGCGCTGCAGGTGCCATACCTGGAATGGGTGGTGGTTGCAGGCCTCGGGGTGTTCGGCTTTGCGTTTGCCGTCAATTCATCGGTCCATTCGTATCTGATCCTGGCTTACGCCGGATCAGAGAAGGCGGCCGAGGACGTCGGCTTCTATTACGCCGCCAATGCGCTGGGCCGCTTCTTCGGCACATTGTTGTCGGGCCTGCTGTACCAGTGGGGCGGCCTGCTGGCGTCGCTGATCGGCTCGGCTTTGATGTTGTGCGTCTGCTGGGCCGTGACGCTGGCGCTGCCGACGCGGCGCGCGTTGGCCGCCCCTGCGCCCTGACCCGCGCCATGACCCGCGTTATGACCACCCCCACCGAAAGTTCCATGGACGAAAAGGCCGCCGTTGTCGCCCTCGCAGCCCTGGCCCAGGGCATGCGCCTGCGCGTCTTCCGCGCCCTCGTCGGCGCGGGCCCGCAAGGCCTGACGCCTGGCGCGCTGTCGGCCACGCTGGACGTGCCCGCATCGACGCTGTCCTTCCACCTGAAGGAATTGATGCACGCCAGCCTGGTGTCGCAACAGCGCGACGGGCGCCACCTGATTTACCGCCCCGAGATCGGCCAGATGAACGCGCTGCTGTCCTACCTCACCGCGCACTGCTGCCTGGCCTCGGAGGCCGGCAGCTGCGAGTTGGTCGCGCCACCCGACTGCACGAACTGCTGATCGCCTGACCCCGCCCCCACTGCACTTCACCGGAGCCGCCATGACCGAACAAGCTCACGACAACACACCCGACCGCACTCGCGACGAAGACAGCGTCAAGGTCTACAACGTCCTCTTCATCTGCACCCGCAACTCGGCCCGTTCCATCATCGGCGAGGCGCTGCTGAACAACGTGGGGCATGGACGCTTCAAGGCGCATTCGGCCGGCAGCCATCCTTCCGGCCACGTCAACCCGCTGGCCCTGCAGACGCTGCAGCGGCTGCACATCCCGACCGACGGCTGCCGCAGCAAGGACTGGTCGGAGTTCGCGCGTCCTGATGCGCCCAAACTGGACTTCGTCTTTACGGTCTGCGACGCGGCTGCCGGCGAGGTCTGCCCGGTCTGGCCCGGACAGCCGATGACGGCGCATTGGGGCATGCCCGACCCCGGCGCGGTGCAGGGCAGCGACGACGAAAAGGCGGCCGCGTTCTGGGACACGACCGTGATGCTGAAGCGCCGCATCGACCTGATGCGAGATCTGCCGCTGGCGTCGCTGGACCGACTGTCGCTGCAGCGCGAGATCGACGGCATCGGCAGGCGCTGATCCCGCACCCGCGCGATGGGACTCTTCGAGCGCTTTCTCACCGTCTGGGTCGGCCTGGGCATCCTCGCCGGGGTCGGCCTGGGGCTGGTCGCGCCCGCGGCCTTCCAGGCCATCGCCGCACTTGAGTTTGCGCACGTCAACCTGGTCGTGGCGGTCTTCATCTGGGTGATGATTTATCCCATGATGATCCAGATCGACTGGTCATCTATCAAGGACGTCGGCAAGCGGCCGGGCGGGCTGGTGCTGACACTGGTTGTCAACTGGCTCATCAAGCCCTTCACGATGGCGGCGCTGGGAGTGCTGTTCTTCCAGCATGTGTTCGCGCCCTGGGTCGACCCGCAGTCGGCCAACGAATACATCGCCGGCATGATCCTGCTGGGCGTGGCGCCGTGCACGGCGATGGTGTTCGTCTGGAGCCAACTGGTGAAGGGCGACGCCAATTACACGCTGGTGCAGGTGTCGGTGAACGACCTGATCATGGTCTTCGCCTTCGCCCCGATCGCGGCCTTTCTGCTGGGCGTCACCGACATCAGCGTGCCCTGGCAGACGCTGGTGATTGCCACCGTGCTCTACGTCGTGCTGCCGCTGGTCGCAGGCATGGCCACACGGCACGTGCTGCAGCGGCGGTCGCCGCAGGCGGTGGCCCAGCTGGTGGCGCGGTTGAAGCCGTGGTCGGTCGTCGGCCTGATCGCGACAGTGATGCTGCTGTTCGGCTTTCAGGCCCGCACGATCGTCGAGCAGCCGCTGGTGATTGCGATGATCGCGGTGCCGCTGGTCTTGCAGAGCTACGGCATCTTTGCCATCGCGTGGCTGGGCGCGCGGCTGCTGAAGCTGCCGCACGACATCGCCGGCCCGGCCTGCCTGATCGGCACCTCCAATTTCTTCGAGCTGGCGGTGGCGGTGGCGATCTCGCTGTTCGGCCTGAACTCGGGCGCGGCCCTGGCCACAGTGGTCGGCGTGCTGGTGGAAGTGCCGGTAATGCTGTCGCTGGTGTGGCTCATCAACCGCAGCCGTGGTGCGGCGTCGGCACCGAGCGGCTTTGCGCCGTCCGCCAAGCAGCCCGGGGCCGGCACCATCGACGCGGAGGGCCGCCGTGTCGTCCACTGAAGACAGCCTGCCCAACGTCGCCCCGGAGATCTTCGACCGCCCCACGGGCGACCGTCTGGCGAACGTGGGCCGCTCGACCCACGCACCGCGCCTGCTGATGCTGTACGGCTCGCTGCGCGAGCGGTCCTACAGCAAATTGCTCACGCTCGAAGCGGCGCGGCTGCTGCGGGCGATGGGCGCCGAGGTGCGCATTTTCGACCCGGCCGGGCTGCCGCTGCCCGACAGCGTGCCCGACAGCCACCCCAAGGTGCAGGAACTGCGAGACGCCGCGGCCTGGGCCGAGGGCATGGTGTGGACCTCGCCCGAACGCCACGGCGCCATGACCGGCATCATGAAAGCGCAGATCGACTGGATTCCGCTGAGCCTGGGCGCTGTGCGGCCGACCCAGGGCAAGACGCTGGCGGTGATGCAGGTGTGCGGCGGGTCGCAGTCCTTCAATGCCGTGAACCAGTTGCGGGTGCTGGGCCGCTGGATGCGCATGGTCACGATCCCCAACCAGTCCTCAGTGGCGAAGGCCTTCCTGGAGTTCGACGAGGCCGGCCGCATGAAGCCCTCGGCCTACTACGAGCGTGTGGTCGACGTGATGGAGGAATTGGTCAAGTTCACGTTGCTGACGCGCGATGTCGCGCCCTACCTGGTGGACCGCTACAGCGAGCGCCGCGAGAGCGCTGCGGCCTTGTCCCAGCGCGTGAACCAGCGCGCCATCTGACCGCCCTGACTTGTCTGTGCCCGCCGGGCCAAGGCAACCCGACGCCGACACCGACACCGACACCGACCGTCGTCACCCGTCCAGGCACCGGCGACGCCGTGCCGACCGTCCGCGCCGCCGGGCGGGCGATTCGTCGCACAGGGTCGGCGGCGGCCGGGCCCTGCGCTATCGTCCCGTGCTGTTGTCGTGCAGGGCACCGTGCCGTGCGCTGGAAGGCAGCCCTCAAGCCGAGGGCACCCCTGAATGGAACCTCTCGCGGTCATCCGCCGCGCCCCGATCGCCATGCAAGCCCTGACCCCTTCGCCGACCCCGTCGCTGACCCTTGCGCGCCAAGCCCGCCAGCCGCGAAGCACACCACAGGCCCAAGCCGCACGCGGTGCTGCGACGAAACTGACTCTGACTGGCCTGCTTCTTGCCGCCGGCGTGCTGCTCGCCGCCTGCGGCAAGGGCGATGCCCCATCGGCGCCTGCGGCCAGCGCCTCAGCGGCGCAGGCGGCCCAGGCCGCCAAGGCATTGAAGGCCGCGGCCGACGCCCCGGTGCTGCTGGTGGCGCCCGAAGACCTGCGCACCCTGCAGCCCAGCAACCTGGCCAGCGGCCCGCTGATCACGGGGTCATTGCAGCCCGAGCAGCGTGCCGACCTGCGCAGCGAGATCGCTGCCGTCGTGCTGCAGGTGCTGAAGGACAACGGCGAGCCGGTCAAGCGCGGCGAACTGCTGGTGCGGCTGGACGACACGGCCATCCGCGACAGCCTGGCCTCGGCCGAACAGGCCGCGCGCGCTTCGCAGCAGGCCTTCGAGCAACTGGAACGCCAGGTGCAGCGCCAGAAGACGCTGCAGGCCCAGGGCATGATTTCGATGCAGGCGCTGGAAGATGCCGAGGTGCGCCGCAACAACGCGCAGAGTGAACTGGTGGCGGCCCGTTCGCGCGCCGTCACCGCGCGCCAGCAGTTGCGCCGCACGGAGGTGCGGGCGCCGTTCGACGGCGTCGCCAGCGAACGCCAGGTCTCGGCCGGCAACACGGTGCAGACGGGAACGGCGCTGCTGAAGGTCATCGACCCGCGCACCTTGCGTTTCGAGGGCCTGGTCTCGGCCGAACGAATGAGCGAGATCAAGTCCGGCCAGCGTGTCTCGTTCCGCGTCAACGGCTTCCCGGACGGTGACTTCATGGGCACGGTGCGTCAGGTCGACGCCACCGCCAACGCCACGACGCGCCAGGTGGCAGTGCTGGTGGCCTTTGCCGACCGCAACACTTCGCCACGCGTGGCCGGGCTGTTTGCCGAGGGCCGCATCGAGACCGGCAGCGAGTCCGTGCTGATGCTGCCCGAGAGCGCCCTGGTGCGCGCTTCTGACGCCGCCCACGTCTGGCGTGTGCAGGGCACGACGCTGTCCAGGGTGACCGTGCAACTGGGCGAGCGCGACGCCCGGCGCGGCGAGTACCCGGTACGCAGCGGGCTGGCCGCTGGCGACCGCATCCTGCGCAGCCCGGGCAGCACCCTGGTGGACGGGCAGAAGATCGAGCTGGTGCCTGCGGCGGGTTCGGCCGCAGGATCGGCAGGCGCTGCGCCAGGCCCTGCCGCCACGACCACGAGGTAAGCCATGTTCCTGTCCGACTTCAGCGTCAAACGGCCCACCGCGATGGTGGTGCTGATCATCGCGCTCATGGGCCTGGGCCTGCTGGCGCTGTCCAAACTGAAGGTCAACCAGCTGCCCGAGGTCGAGCCGCCGGTGCTGGTGGTCAACGTCGCCTACCCGGGCGCCAGCCCCGAGACGGTGGAGCGCGAGATCGTCAACCGCATCGAGAAGTCGATGCAGAGCATCTCCGGCGTCGACCGTCTGTCGTCGACCGCGCGCGAGGGCAATGCCCAGTTCGTGCTGGTGTTCGACTTCGACAAGAACCTGATCGAGGCCGCCGACGAGGTGCGCAATGCCATCGGCTCGGTGCGCTACAAGTTGCCCACCGAAATGCGCGAGCCCACTCTCGTGCGCGTCGACCCGGCGACGCAGCCGGTGGTGCAATTGGCCCTGTCTTCCAGCACCCTCAGCCATGCCGAGATCTCGCGCCTGGCGGAAGACGAGCTGTCCGACCGCTTCCGCGGCCTGCCAGGCGTGGCCGTCGTCAACGTCAACGGTGCGTTGCGGCGCGAACTGAGCGTGCTGCTGCATGCCGAAAAGCTGCGCGAGTTCTCGGTCTCGGTGACCGAGGTCGTGTCCGCATTGCGGGCGCAGAACGCCACCGCGCCCGTGGGCAAGGTGCGCGGCACGATGGAAGACCAGAGCATCCGCCTGGTCGGCCGCATCGAGACGCCGGCGGAGTTCGGTCGCATCGTCATCAAGCGCCGCGGCGACAGCGTGGTGCGGCTGCAGGACGTGGCCACGGTCGAGGACGGCTATGCCGAGATCACGACCCGCTCGCTCCGCAACGGCAACCCCAACGTCGGCATCTCGGTCACGCGGGCGCGCGACGCCAGCACTGTGTCGGTGGCGACGGTGGTGCGCGACGAGGTCGCCAGGCTGGTGCCGGATTTGCCCGAGGGCACCGCGCTCGAAGTGGTGCAGGACGGCGGCAAGGACGCCGAGAACAGCCTGTACAACGTCATGCACGCCCTGGTCTTCGGCGCCGGGCTGACGGTGTTCGTGGTCTACGTGTTCCTGAACTCCTGGCGCAGCACGCTCATCACCGCGCTGAGCCTGCCCACCAGCGTGTTGGCGTCCTTCATCGCCGTGTGGCTGTGCGGCTTCTCGCTCAACTTCATGAGCTTGCTGGGGCTGAGCCTGGCCATCGGGGTGCTGATCGACGACGCCATCGTCGTGCGCGAGAACATCGTGCGCCACATGGAGATGGGTGCCGACCGCGTCAGCGCGGCGCTCAAGGGCACATCCGAGATCGGCCTGGCGGTGGCCGCCACCACCTTTTCCATCGTCGCCGTGTTCATCCCGGTGGCCTTCATGCCCGGGGTGTCGGGACAGTGGTTTGCGCCCTTCGCGCTGACGGTGGTGGCCTCGGTGCTGGTCAGCCTGTTCATCAGCTTCACGCTCGACCCCATGCTGTCGGCTTATTGGGGCGACCCGCCGGGGCACCACCAAGAAGAGAAGAAGGGCATCAGCCGGGTGCTGCAGCGCTTCAATGTCTGGTTCGACCACCAGGCCGACCGTTACGGCCACGTCATCGCCTGGGCGCTGCACCACCGGCGCTGGATGGCGGCATTTGCGGTCGCCAGCCTGGTGGTGGCGGTGGGCCTGCAGGTGAAGTTCGGTGGCAGCAGCTTCCTGCCCAGTACGGATGCCGGCACGCTGGCCATCGACGTGCGCACGCCGTCCAGCGCCAGCCTGGAGTATTCGCGCCTGAAGGTCGAGGCCGCCGCCCAGCTGGCGCGCACCTTGCCCGAGGCCAAGGCCACCAACAGTCAGGTGCGTGTGGGCGGTGGTCGCATCTACGTCGACATCGGCAAGAGCACCCAGCGCAGCCGCGGTGCGCCTGAAGTCGCGGCCGAACTGCGCACGAAGATGGCGCGCCTGGTGGGCGCCGAGTACGTGGTGCTGGACGACCTGAACATGGGCGCGCAGAAGCCGGTGCAGATCCGCTTCACGGGCGAGGACTCGCGCAAATTGCTGGAGCTGACCAACGACTTCATGGCCCGGCTGCGCCAGGTGCCGGGCGCGGTGGACGTGGGTCTTTCGCAGCAGGACCCGCAGGACGAGCTGAAGATCGAGCTCGACCGTGGCCTGGCCAACAACCTGGGCATCAGCGCCAACGACGCGGCGCAGGCGCTGCGTGTGGCTTTCGCCGGCGTCGAGGTGGGCGACTGGGTGGACCCCACCGGCGAGTCGCGCGACGTGTCGGTGCGCCTGCATCCTGACGACCGCGTCGATGCGTCCAACATCGAGCGCCTGCCGATTGCCATCAGCGGCAGCAACATGGTGGTGCCGCTGGAGCAGATCGCCACCGTCACCATGGGCAAGGGTCCGAGCCAGATCCAGCACGAGGACACCAAGCGCACCATCACCGTGGCCGCCAACGTGCAGGGCCGCAGCGCCGGCGAGGTGACGGCCGACGCCCGCCGCATCGCGCGCGAGATGGCGTTCCCGCCCGGCTACGGGCTGGAGCTGGCGGGGGCCTCGCGCGACCAGGAACAGGTGTTCGCCGCCATGGGCACGGCCCTGGCGATGGGTGTGGCGCTGATGTACCTGATCCTGGTGGTGCAGTTCGGCAGCTTCACCGCGCCGCTGGCGGTGATGCTGTCGCTGCCGCTGTCGCTGATCGGTGTGGTCGTGGCCCTGCTCGCGGTGGGCAGCGGCCTGAACCTGATGAGCTTCATCGGCATCATCATGCTGATGGGCCTGGTGGCCAAGAACGCCATCCTGCTGTTGGACGCCGCACGCGTGGAGGAAGCCGCGGGTGTGCCGCGCGAAGAGGCACTGATGAACGCCGGCCGCAAGCGCTTCCGGCCCATCCTGATGACGACCTTTGCGCTGGTGGCCGGCATGGTGCCGGTGGCGGTGGGCATCGGCGAGGGCGGCGAGTTCTACCGCCCGATGGCCGTGGCCATCATCGGCGGCGTCATCACTGCCACCTTCCTGACGCTGCTGGTGATCCCGAGCTTCTACGACAGCATCGAGATCGCGCGCGACCGCATGTTCGCCAAGTTCAACGCCCGGGCCGAGCGCTGGAACCCGCTGCTGGCCTTTGTGCTGACCTTCGTGGAGGCCGTGCTGACGCTGCTGTTGGTGCGGCTGCTGTGGCGCACGCTGCGCCGCATCGTGGCCTGGTCGCGGCGGCGCCGCGGGATGCTGCCACCTGCAGCGCCAGGTGCGATGGGCACGGCGGATTGAGGTCTCGGATCGAGAGCGGTTCGAGCGCAAACTGATGGTGTCCGCGCAATGTGTCGGGAAAGCGTGCAAGGCGCCGGGGCGGGTCGGCTTCTAAAATCGACGCCACAGGCCGAGCCCCGAGGAACCCGCTGATGCCCACCACTTCCCGCTCGAAGGCGGCCCTGCCGCCCGCCGACGGGGCCGCACCGGCTGCCTCAGCCCCATCGGCCGCACCCGCCACGGCGCGGCGCACCCTCAAGAAGTACCCCAACCGCCGCCTGTACGACACCCGCACCAGCAGCTACATCACATTGGCCGACGTCAAGCGCATGGTGCTGGCGGCCGAGGACTTCGAGGTGCTGGATGCGAAGACCGGCGAGGACCTGACGCGCAGCATCCTGCTGCAGGTCATCCTGGAAGAAGAATCGGGCGGGGTGCCGATGTTCAGCACGCAGATGCTGGCCCAGATGATTCGCTTCCACGGTCACGCGATGCAGGGTGTGATGGGGTCCATGCTCGAGCGCAATGTGCAGACCTTCACCGACATGCAGGCGCAGTTCATGAACAGCCAGGCGCCGGTGCTGCACAACCTGATGGGCGGCTATGCCGAGCAGACGCGCACGCTGTTCGAGCAGATGCAGCAGCAGATGCAAGAGCAGGTGCGCGCCGCCGGGGCGCTGTTTCCGAGCGTGCCAGGCTTCCCGCCGCCGAAGAAGTAGCGTCGCCCCAGGCCGCACCGCGGCGATGCCGGACAATCCCGGCATGCAAGACACCCCCACTCTGGCGCCGAAGAAGGCGCCCACCGTCGGTTTCGTGTCGCTCGGCTGCCCCAAGGCGCTGACCGACTCCGAACTCATCCTGACCCAGCTCTCGGCCGAGGGCTACACCACCAGCAAGAGCTTTGCCGGGGCCGACCTGGTGATCGTCAACACCTGCGGCTTCATCGACGACGCGGTGAAAGAAAGCCTGGACACCATCGGCGAGGCCCTGGCCGCGAATGGCAAGGTCATCGTCACCGGCTGCCTGGGCGCGCGCGCCGGGGCG
>JBBSCX010000089.1:0-11044 GCA_038249905.1 Burkholderiales bacterium | reverse complement strand
GCTGCACGCGCAACACGGTTGCTGACGCTCGATGTGAGCGACAGAGAAACCGTCGTGCACTGGCACGACCGTCGCCTTGGCACCCAGCACCAGAACGTCACGGCCGAGGTCGGCGACTTTGTATTGCGACGCGCCGACAGACTTTGGGCTTATCAGCTGGCGGTGGTGGTGGACGACGCGGCGCAGGGCATCACGCATGTGGTGCGCGGGGAGGACCTGGCCGACAACACGCCGCGCCAGATCCTGCTGCAGCGAGCGCTGGGCCTGCCCACGCCGCAGTATTTGCACACGCCGCTGGTGCTCGGTGCCGACGGCGCAAAATTGAGCAAGCAGAACGGCGCCGCCGCGCTGGATCTGCGCGACGCCGCGTCCGTGCTGCAGGCGCTGCAGGCCGCGGCCGCCGTGCTGGGCCTGCCGGCCATCGATGCCCCGACGGTGCCCGACTGGCTGTCGGCTGCGGTGTCCGCCTGGGCTGGCATCATCGGCGCCCCTGACGGACGCCCGTCACCACCCACTCTCACGGAGACCTGATCGATGAGCACGACCCTGCCCTCGGGCCTGCAGTTTGAAGACACCACCGTCGGCAGCGGTGCCGAGGCCGTTGCCGGCCAGCACATCAAGGTGCACTACACCGGCTGGCTGCACGACCCCACGGCCGCCCACAGCCGCGGCCGCAAGTTCGACAGCAGCAAGGACCGCGGCGACCCGTTTGCCTTCTCGCTCGGCGCCGGCCAGGTCATCCGTGGCTGGGACGAAGGTGTGCAGGGCATGAAGGTCGGTGGCACGCGCGTGCTGACGATCCCGGCGGACCTGGGCTACGGCGCTCGCGGCGCCGGCGGCGTCATCCCGCCGAACGCGACCCTGGTGTTCGAGGTCGACCTGCTGGCCGTCTGATGGCGCCTTGATGCCGGTGTGTTGCCGATGCGTTGCCGGTGTGTTGCCGGTGTGTTGCCGGCATGATGCCGCTTCGATCCGGCTTGATGCCGCCGCAGCGGCCATGAAAAAGGCGCCCCGCAGGGCGCCTTTTTTTGCGGGCTCAGGGCTCAGCGCGCAGGCCGCGGGCCGGCTTTGGCGAAGGGCTTGCCCGCAGGCTTGAAGCCGGGGCGGCTGCCGCCTGGGCCCGGACGGGGGCCGAAGCTCTTGCCGGCGGGACGGCCGAAGCCACCCGGCTTGCCGGCGCCACCGGGTGCTGCCGGCCGCGGCTCGACGCGCTTGGGCTCCAGGCCCTCGATCGTCGCCACCGGCATGCGCTGCGTGGTGTAGCGCTGGATGCGGTGGATCATGCCGCTGTCACGGCGCTCGGCCAGCGTCACCGCCAAGCCTGAACGGCCGGCACGGCCGGTGCGGCCGATGCGGTGCACGTAGTCCTCTTCCTTCATCGGCAGGCCGTAGTTGATGACATGGCTGATGGTCGGCACGTCGATGCCGCGCGCCGCCACGTCGGTCGCCACCAGGATGCGCAATTGCTGGTTGCGCAGTCCTTGCAGCACGCGGTTGCGGCGTCCTTGCGGGTGGCCGCCGTGCAGGCTGGCGACATGGTGGCCCATGTCGGCCAGGCGGTCGGCCAGCCAGTCGGCGTCGCGCTGCGTGCTGGTGAAGACCACCGCCTGCTCCAGCGTGTGCTCGGCCAGGATGTGGTCGAGCAGGGCGTTCTTGTGCGTCAGGTCGTCGGCCCAATGCAGGCGCTGCTCGATGTCGGCATGGGCCTCGGTGTGCGAGGCGATGTCGATGCGCTGCGGGTCCTTCAGCAGGTCTTGCGCCAGGCGGCCGACGAAGCCGGCGAAAGTGGCGCTGAACATCAACGTCTGGCGCGTCGCCGGGGTGGCTGCGGCGATGTGCTGAATCGGTTCGATGAAGCCCATGTCGAGCATGCGGTCGGCCTCGTCAAGCACCAGCACGTCGATGCCGGCCAGCATGGCACGGCCGCTCTCCATGTGGTCGATCAGACGGCCAGGGGTGGCGATCAACACGTCCAGCGGGCCGCGCAGCGCCTTCAGCTGCGCACCGTAGGGCACGCCGCCGACGATGGTGGCGACACGCAGGCCGGGGATGTGGCGGCCGTAGTCCTGCGTGGCCTTGGCCACCTGCATGGCCAGTTCACGCGTGGGCGTCAGCACCAGCACACGTGGGCCGGTGGGGGGCACATAGCTGTTGTTGCGCTCGCGGCGCGGGCGGGCGTCACCTTGGCCAGCATCGGCCGCAGAAGCTGTGTCCGCGTGGGCGGGCTTGGCGTGCTTGATGGCGGCGGCGCGCTCTTCACGCGCCTTCAGCACGCGCATCAGCGCCGGCAGCACGAAGGCCGCGGTCTTGCCACTGCCAGTGCTGCTGCTGACCATCAGGTCGCGGCCGGCCATGGCCGCGGGAATGGCCAGGTTCTGCACTTCCGTGGCCTGGGTATAGCCGGCGTCGGTAACGGCGCGGATCAGTTGGGCATGCAGCCCAAGGGTGTCGAAATTCATCGTTCTTTCTCGCTCTCTGTCCGGCACGCACGGCCTGCGATCTGCAGGCACGCGCGCGCCGACGGCGCAGGCCACGTGTCAGTTGGGCCCACACCGATGGGTGTAGTCGCATCAATACGGGAAGGGCCACTGTGTCAGGACGACACAAACCCAGGGCATCAGGGCGACGGCATCGCCGCCGACCAGAAATGCGACGCCGCGAGAACCGCGGGGTCCAGAAGGTCAGAGGGGATGAACGGATGGCGATTTTTTCAGCGCCAAGCCCACGAGTATATGCGACTCCGGGTTTTCGCGGGTCGGGATGTGTGATGTGGAACACAGACAGTGCTCACAGACGGGGCTCACCGAGCGGGTTCACAGAGCGGGTTCACAGACCGCGCCAGCAGACAGCAATGAGCGCAGGCCGTGTCAGTCGGCGATGGTGTCGGCCGCCACCGGGGCGTCGGCACGGCGGCGCTGTGCGGCGAGGCTCTGCAGGTTCAGCCACGCGCTGGCCGCACCGCAGGCGCTGACGATGGCCATGCCGACCCAGCCCCACAAGTCCGGCAGCTGCCCGAACACCAGCCAGCCCAGCACCGCCGCGGCGGCGATCTGGGTGTAGATGAAGGGCATCAGCCTGGACGCCGGTGCCTGCCCCAGCGACAGGATCAGCAGCAGGTGCCCACCCGTGCCCAGCAGGCCGATCAGCAGCACCAGGCCCAGCTGGCCTGCCGGGGCGGCGGCCAGCACCGCCGCGGCGTCGATGGGGCTGGCCCACAGCACCGGCGCGACCAACGCCGTGCCCACGGCCCCGGTCCAGAAGTGCGTCGTGTAAGGGCTCTCCAGCGCTGCCAGCCGGCTCGTCAACACCTGGAAAAACGCATACGTGACGGCGCCGGCCAGCGGGAACAGCACCGCCCAGCCGAACAAGCCGCTGCCCGGCCGGATGACGACCAGCGCGCCCGCGAAGCCACCCAGCACCAGGGCCCAGCGCAAGGGCGACACACTCTCCTTCAGCAGCCAGGCCGCCAGCAGCGTGACCAGCACCGGCGTCAGCATGTTGATGGCGGTGAATTCCGGCACCGGCATGTGCTGCACGCCGTAGAAGCTCATCGCGCTGGTCGCCAGCAGCAGCGCACCGCGCAGCACCTGAAAGCGCGGGTGCGCCGTGCGCAGCCGGTGGGTGCGGCTGGCGGCCAGCCACACCAGCATCACGCCGGCCTGAATGGCGTAACGCAGCGTCAGCAGCAGCAGCACCGGCAGCAGCGCGCCCAGATGGCGCGTGGTGGTATCCATGGTGGCGAAGCAGACCGCGGCGCCGATCATCAGCGCCACACCCAGGCCGGGGCGGGCCAGATCGCCGTTCATGCGGGCGTCACCCTGCGCAAGAACACGCAAGCCCAGGCAAGCACAGGCAAGCCCACACAAGCCCAGGCAAGCCCACGCAAGCTCAGGCTCAAGGCCACTGCACGCGGTGCGCCAGCGCTTCCCACACAGGGCTCAGGCGGCCGGGCAGGTCGGGCAGGGAGCCCAGTTCGGTGCGGCTTTCCTCGGGGCTGTGGAAGTCGCTGCCGCGGCTGGCCAGCAGGTCGAATTCGAGCGCCGTGTCGGCGTAGCGCACCCGCTCGGGCTCGCTGTGGCTGCCGGTCATGACCTCGACACCGCGGCCGCCGTGGGCGATGAATTCGGTGAACAGCGCGTACTCCGCCGTCGGCGAGAAGCGATAGCGCGCCGGGTGGGCGATGACCGCGATGCCGCCCGCGCCGGTGATCCAGCGCACCGCGTCGCCCAGCCGCGCCCAGGTGTGCGGCACGAAGCCGGGCTTGCCGTCGGCCAGGAAGCGGCGGAAGACCTCGTGCGTGCTGCTGCAGACGCCGGTCTCGACCAGGAAGCGTGCGAAGTGCGTGCGCGACACCAGCTCCGGGTTGCCGACATAGCGCAATGCGCCTTCCAGTGCCCCGGGCACGCCCGCGCGTGCCAGTTCGTCGGCCATGCGCTGCGCGCGTTCAAGCCGGCCGCCGCGTGTGGCGGCCAGGCCGGCCTGCAGCGCCGCGTCATCAGGCTCGATGCCCAGGCCGACGATGTGCACCGTCTCGCCGGCAAAGGTGACCGAGATCTCCACGCCCGCCAGGTAGCCGATGCCGTGGTCCAGCGCGGCTTCGCGCGCGCGCCGCTGGCCGCCCAGTTCGTCGTGGTCGGTCAACGCGAACAACTCGACGCCCTGCGCCGCTGCGCGTGCGGCCAGGGCGTCGGGGCTCAGCGTGCCGTCGCTGACCTGGCTGTGGCTGTGCAGGTCGGCGTTGGTCAATGCATGCAGCAAGGCAGCCATGCGCGGCGGGTCTCTGGTGCGCTCAGCGTTCCAGCCGCAGCGTGGTGTCGCAGCGCCCGGCCAGGCGCGGGTCGTGGGTCACAAGCACGAAGGCGGTGCCGCGTTCGCGCGCCAGGTCCAGCATCAACGCAAACACGGTGTCGGCGGTCTCGCGGTCGAGGTTGCCGGTGGGCTCGTCGGCGAGCACGCAGGCCGGTTCGGCCACCAGCGCGCGGGCGATGGCCACGCGCTGGCGTTCACCGCCCGACAACTGCCCCGGGTGGTGCGCCAGCCGCCCGCCCAGGCCGACACGCGCCAGCATCGCCTGGGCTTGCGCACGCGCCGCGGCCACGTCCATGCGGCGGATGCGCAAGGGCATGGCGACGTTGTCGATGGCGCTGAACTCAGGCAGCAGGTGATGAAACTGGTAAACGAAACCGAGGTGCCGGTTGCGCCACAGCCCCTGCGCCGTGGGGTCCAGCCTGGCCAGGTCCTGGCCCATCAGTTCGACGCGGCCCGAGGTGGGCGCATCGAGCCCGCCCAGCAGGTGCAGCAGGGTGCTCTTGCCCGAGCCACTGGCGCCCGTCACGGCCAGCGTCTGGCCGCGGTGCACGGCCAGGCTGACGCCGCGCAGAACGGTCACGTCCAGAGCCTCTGCGCCGCGGCCTTCGGTGTAACGCTTGTGCAGGTCGATGGCCTGCAGTACGACTGGCGCCGCCCCGGGTTCACTCATAGCGCAGCGCCTCGGCCGGGTTGACGCGGCTGGCGCGCCAGCTCGGGTAGAGCGTGGCCACGAACGCCAGCACCAGCGAGACGACGGCGATGGGCACGATGTCGCTGGCCAGCGGCAGGCTGGGCATGCGGCTGATGACGTAGATGCTGCCGGGCAGGAAGGCCACGCCCAGCACCCTTTCGATGGCGGGCACGATGACATCGATGTTGAAGGCCACCATCAGCCCCAGCGCCACGCCGGCCAGGGTGCCGATGACGCCCGAACTGGCACCCTGCACCATGAAGACGCCCATGATCGAGCGCGGGCTCGCGCCCAGGGTGCGCAAGATGGCGATGTCGGCTTGCTTGTCGGTCACCGTCATCACCAATGTGCTGACGAGATTGAAGGCCGCCACCGCCACGATCAGGGTCAGGATGATGGCCATCAGCCGCTTCTCGATCTGCACCGCCTCGAACCAGTTGGCATTGGTGCGAGTCCAGTCGCGCACGTTGACATCCGGGCCCAGGGTGTTGTTGAGCTGCATGGCCACACGGCGCGCGTCCTGCGCGTCGACCAGGCGCAGTTGCACGCCGGCCGGGCCTTCGTAACGGAACAGCTTTTGCGCGTCCTCGATATGGATCAGCGCCAGGCCGCTGTCGTATTCGTAATGCCCGGCCTCGAAGGTGCCCACGAGAGTGAACTGTTTCAACCGGGGCACTACGCCGGCGGGCGTCACCTGCCCACCGGGCGACACCACCGTCACCTTGTCGCCCGGGAAGGCGCCCAGCAGCCGCGCCAGTTCGGCCCCCAGCACGATGTTCCATTCACCCGGTTTCAGCTGCGCCAGCAGCGGCTGCTGGGCGCGCGCCAGGTCGGTGACCTCGGCCTCGGCCACCGGGTCGATGCCGCGCACGATGGCCCCGCGCATTTGTTCGCCGCGGCCGACCAGGGCCTGCGAGGCGACGAAGGGCGCCGCGCCGCGCACGGACGGGTGCTGGCGCGCGGTGGCAGCCGTGGCCTGCCAATCGGGCAGGGCCTCGCCGAAGCTGGCGTGGATCTCGACATGCGAGATCACGTTGAGCATGCGGTCGCGCACTTCCTTCTGGAAGCCGTTCATCACGCTCAGCACGATGATCAGCGCGGCCACGCCGAGGGCGATGCCCAGCATCGACACGCCGCTGATGAAGGAGATGAACCCGTTGCGCCGTCCGCTGCGGCCGGCGCGGGTGTAGCGCCAGCCGATCTGCCATTCATAGGGGAGGTTCATGTGTCGGGAATGCTACCCGAGGCCCCCGGATAATCCCGCACATGCACCTTGTGATCCCCTTCGCTGCCGCCGGCCCTGACGACGAAGCCGCGCGCCAGGCCCAGCGCAGCCTGGACCTGCCGGTGCTGCGAATGCTGCTGGCGCGGCTGCTGCCGGTGCCCCCCGACACCGACCAGCGTGGCGACCCGCGCAGCTGGAGCGCGCCGCACGAGCAGGTGCTGGCGCGTGCGTTGGGCTGGGCCGGTGACGACGGCGCCTTGCCCTTTGCCGCCTGGCAGGCCGCGGCAGACGGCGTCGATGTCGGCGACCTGGCCTGGGGTCTGCTGACCCCCGCGCATTGGCACCTGGGCACCGAGCAGGTGAGCCTGATCGACCCCGCGGCACTGATGCTCGATGAAGCGGCGTCGCGCGCCTTGTTCGATGCCGTGCTGCCGCTGTTCACCGAGGACGGCTGGCGGCTGCGCTGGGCGGCGCCACTGCGCTGGTACGCGGCGCACGAGAGCCTGACGGGGCTGCGCACGGCGTCGCTGGACCGGGTGGTCGGCCGCAATGTCGATGCCTGGCTCGGCAGCGACCCGGCGGCACGCCAGGTGCGGCGGCTGCAGGCCGAGGTGCAGATGCTGCTGCACACGCACCCGCTGAACGCGGCGCGCGAGGCCCGCGGCCTGCTGCCGGTGAACAGCTTCTGGCTCAGCGGCTGCGGTGTGGCGCAGCCGGTGACAGGCACCTTGCCCACCATCGACACGCGTCTGCGCAGCCCTGCACTGGCGGCCGACTGGGCGGCCTGGGTCAAGGCCTGGGACACGCTGGACGCCGGCCCCCTGGCCGAGACCCTGGCGCAGGTGCAGGGGGGCCTGCCGCTGCGCCTGACGCTGTGCGGTGAACGCGAGGCCGCGGACTTCGTGTCGGCCGACGGCGGTGTGCTGCAGCGCCTGCGCAGTTGGTGGCGTCGCGCCGACCCGCAGGCCGTGCTGGAGGCGCTGTGAGCACAGTTCCGTCTCAGGCGCAGCCCCAAGCGCAGCCCCAACCGCAGCCCCAACCGCAGCTCCAACCGCAGTCGCAACCGCAGTTGCAACCGCAGCCGCACACACAGCCGCACACACAGCCGCACACACGGCCACAACGTCAGCCCCCACCGCAGCCCCAACTGCAGCGCCGACCGCCACTGCCCAGGGCCGCTTTTGCGCTGGAGCAGGCCGGTGTGCACCCGCTGCTGGCGCAACTGCTGGCCGCACGCGGCGTGCGCGCGGCTGATGAAATGGACGACAGCCTGGCGCGCCTGCTGCCACCCGAGACCCTGCGCGGCGCGGCCGCTGCCGGCGCGCTGCTGGCCGAGGCCATCGCCGCGGGCCGCCGCATCTGCAGCGTCGCCGCCTACGCCGGCGACGGCGCCACCGCCTGCGCCGTCGCATTGCGCGGCCGGGCCCTGCTGGGCGCCGCGCCCGACACGCTGGCGTATGTGGTGCCCGACCGCGCCGTGCACGGCTACGGGCTGACGCCGGCCATCGTCGAGCTGGCGCTGGCCCAGGGCCGCGCTGGCGGTGGCGGTGGCGGTGGCGGTGGCGGTAGCGGTAGCGGTAGCGGTAGCGGTACAGCGCCCGAACTGCTGGTGACCGTGGACAACGGCATCGCCAGCCTGGACGGCATCGCCCACGCCAATGCCAGAGGCCTGCAGGTGCTGGTGACCGACCATCATCTGCCGGCGGTCGGTGCCGATGGCGAGGTGCTGCTGCCGGCGGCCGAGGTCATCGTCAACCCCAACCAGCCCGGCTGCACCTTCGACAGCAAGCACCTGGCCGGCGTGGGCGTGATGTTCTACGTGCTGCTGGCCACGCGCGCGGTGCAGCGCCAACGCGGTGTCTATGCCGCGGGCGTGCAGCCCAAGCTGGACGCACTGCTGGATCTGGTGGCCCTGGGCACGGTGGCCGACGTCGTGCGGCTGGACGCCAACAACCGCCGTCTCGTCGCCCAGGGCCTGCGCCGCATCCGCGCCGGGCGCATGCAGCCGGGTGTGGCGGCGCTGTTCCATGCCGCGGGGCGCGATCCCGCACGCGCGGCGGGCTTCGACTTCGGCTTTGCGCTCGGCCCGCGCATCAATGCGGCAGGCCGGCTGGCGGACATGACCTTGGGCATCGAGTGCCTGCGCACCGACGACCCGGCGCGCGCGGCAGACCTGGCGGCGCAGCTCGACGCCATCAACCGCGAGCGGCGCGAGGTCGAAGGCGGCATGCGTGAACTGGCAGAGCGCACGCTGGCCGCGCTGCCGGCAGACACCGAAGGCGGTGCGCCGCCCGCCGTCGCGCTGTTCGACGAGAGCTTCCACGAAGGCGTGGTCGGCATCGTCGCTGGGCGCGTGAAGGACCGTCTGCACCGTCCCACCTTCGTCTTTGCGCGCGGTGCCGACGGGCGGCTGAAGGGCTCAGGCCGGTCCATCGCCGGCTTTCACCTGCGCGACGCGCTGGACCTGGTGGCCAAGCGCGAACCCGGGCTGCTCTTGCGCTTTGGCGGCCACGCGATGGCGGCAGGCTGCACATTGGCGCCGTCTGGCCCCGGCGCTGCTGATGGTGATGACGCTACCGACGGTGCCGCCCCGGTGCGGCGCTTCGAAGCCGCGTTGCAGCGCGTCGCTGCCGAGTGGCTGGACGCCGCCACGCTGACCCGCACACTGCGCACCGACGGCCCGCTGGACCTGCAGTGGTTCAACGTTGAAACCGTGGCCATGCTGGACACCCAGGTCTGGGGCCCGGGCTTCGAGGCCCCGCTGTTCTGCGACGAGGTGGACGTGGTGCAACAGCGGCTGCTCGGTGAGAAGCATTTGAAATTGCGTGTGCGCCATGCCGGCACCGAGCGCGACGCGATCTGGTTCGGCCACGACACGCCGCTGCCCGCACGCACACGTCTGGCCTTCCGCCTCAGCCTGGACGAGTGGAACGGGCGCCAGCGCGTGCAGATGGTGGTCGAGGCCGCGGCACCGGCCGCCGGCTGAAGGCCCGGCCCGGGCCGCCTTGGCGGGCCGCTGGTGTCCGCATGCGCCATCCGACAGCCTGGGGATGGCGGCCGCCGCGGCAGCCGCCCACACTCTGGCCGCGCCGGCACTGGAGCCCGGCGACGAGGAGACATCACCATGGCCACTGGTCCCGTGCCCCAAGCGCCCACCGAGGGCGTCGAACTCATCAAGGCCTTCGAGGGCATCCCCGACGGCGATCCCAGCACCGCCAACATCGACGCTTATCTGTGTCCGGCCAACGTCTGGACCATCGGCTGGGGCCATGCCATCGTGCACAACGGCCTGCAGCTCAAGGGCGCGGCCAACAAGGCACTCGCGCGACAGCTCTACCCGGGCGGCATCACCATGGCGCAAGCCACCGACTTGCTGCGCGCCGACCTGATCGGTTTTTGTGCCGGCGTGCAGCGCCTGCTGAAGGTGCCGGTGGACGACGCGCAGTTCGGCGCCCTGCTGGCCTTCGCCTTCAACGTCGGCAGCGGCGCGCTGGGGCAGTCCACCTTGCTGCGCAAGCTCAACGCGCGTGACTTCGCGGGCGCGGCCGAGCAGTTCCTGGTGTGGGACAAGGCCCGTGTGAACGGGGTGCTGACGGCGCTGGCCGGGCTGACCCGCCGTCGCCGCGCCGAACGCGCGATGTTCCTGGGCCAGGACTGGCGCGCAGTCGCCGCGCAGCGCACGCGCGGCGCGAAGGCCGCGCCAGCGTTGGCTTGTCTTCCGGTGCCCGAGATGCCCGAAGCCGATCGTCTGGAGGCGGCGGCGCTGGAAGCGGCTGCGAATCCGGCCGGCCCCAGGACGCCGGCCGCCAGGACGCGCGCCGCCAAGAAAACAGTGGTGGGCAAGGCCTCACCGAAGGCGCCGGCGGAGAAGGCGTCGGCCAAGACCTCGGCAAATGGGACGGCAACGAAGCCGGCGCCAAACGGGGCGGCGACAAAAAGGGCGATGACGAAAGAGCCGTCGTCAGCGAAGAAGTCGCCTACGCCACGCGCCCGAACCACCACAGCGACAGTGCCGACGCCAGCACCATCAGCAGCGCGCCGAGGCCGGCGAAAAGCGCCGTGACCTCGGTCTCCTTGCGCTCGATCACCATGCGCGAGGACAGGCTGTCGTAGACCTTCTTCAGGTCTTCGGCGGTGCCGGCGTAGAAGTATTCGCCGTGCGTCAGCACCGACACGTTCTTCAGCGTCTCCTCGTCCAGGCGCACACGCATGCTCCAGCCCTCGAAGCCGATGACTTCGCCGCTGGTGGTGCCCACGCCCACGGTGTAGACGCGCACACCGCGTTCGGCCGCCATCTTGGCGGCGTCCAGCGGGTCGGG
>JBBSCX010000088.1:0-11156 GCA_038249905.1 Burkholderiales bacterium | reverse complement strand
CATCGTCGTCAGTACGGTGCAGATCGGCCAGGAAGTGCGCCGTCCAGGCGATCGAGTTGGTCTTGCCCGAGCCGGCTGAATGCTGCACCAGGTACTTGTTGCCAGGCCCCTCCAGCGTGACGGCCGCCACCAGCTTGCGCGTCACGGTGAGCTGGTGATAGCGCGGGACTATCCAACCGACCAGCTGCTTCTTGGCGTTCCTCACAGGCACCAGGTAGCGTCCGAGGATTTGCAGGAAGCTGTCGCGCTGCCAGACCTCTTTCCACAGGTAGTCGGTGGCGATGCCGGCCGGATTCGACGGGTTGCCGGCGCCACCGGCGTTGCCTTGGTTGAACGGCAGGAAGGTGGTGTCAAGCCCGGCCAGCCGGGTCGTCATCTCGGCCGCCCCGTTACTGACAGCGAAGTGCACCAGCGCCCCGCCAGGGAAGGCCAACAGTGGCTCGGCCACGTTCTTGGGTTTGAAGAACGGTTCGCGGTCAGTCTTGTACTGGTAGACCGCGTCCTGCACGCTCTGCGTGTAGTGGCTCTTGAGCTCAGCCGTGGCCACCGGGATGCCGTTGACGAACAGCACCAGATCGATGCTGTTTTCATGGTGGGCGGAGTAGTGCACCTGACGCACAGGGCGGACACCAGGTGGCCCAGAGGTTGACCACGGTGGGCCGGCCGACGAAGCTGCGCAGCGCCACGGGTTGGCCTTCCAGTGTGGCGAACTGCAGGTCAGGCAGTGGTTGGCCGCGTTCACCCTGCAGAGCCAGCACGGCCGTACCGCTGATAAAGAGCACCGTGCCAGCAGCCAACGCCCAACGCAGCGGACGGGTCAGTTCGGGCAGCTTGCGCATGCGGCTGACGGCAAACAGCCAAGCAAAGGCCAGGCCTGCCGGGGCGTTCCAGCCGCCGTCGCGGATGTCCAGGATGCTCAGTGGCGCCGAGAAGTACAGCGTCTTGTACTCGAACACAAACACCAGCCGAGCCCCCACTGCGGCCACCAGCAGACAGTGCCAGGCCACGGTCTCGGCGTCCACACCGGCGCGCCGGCCCAGGGCCTTGGCCAGCACCAGCGTCAAGGCGGCGCTGGCCAGGCCCAGCAGCAACGCCAGCGGAAGAAGCAGGGGCCCCAGGGTGATCGCTTGTGCGTTCAAGGTTCAGCGCTCCAGCGCCAAGAAGGATTCCACATGCACCATGAAGTGTTGCAGTTATTCGGGCGAGTTGCCTTGCATCAGCTTCTATGCCTGGTGCAGCAGATGCTCGGTGTTCAGCGACCCGGCCTGGGTCGGCACCTGTGCCCGCGATTGCATGCGTGGCATGACGAACTGTAAGACCCATCTCCTTCAAGCGTCTGGCGGTGCGTTGAAGTTGGTGAACAAACTTTAGGCTTCACCCGAGTCCCTCATGAAATGCGACGGCTTCGTGCCAAGGCGCGCTTTCAGGCGGATCTGTTGCTCTATGGAGCCTCTTTGGTGGTCTCGGTGACGTGGCGGTTCGCAGGCCGTCGGACGCATTGCCGGCGCAGCCGGCGAACCGTAGAGTTGCCAGCCGTCAACGGCAACAACCGGCCGGGACGGTCGCCGGTGGATGACAGCCGCCAAGCCATCTGGTTTAATTGTCAGCTGACCGGCACCCAGTGCCCAACAGCGAGCGGTTCAACCCGACCCCTATGCACATGTCCCAACTATGCGCAGATGGCAGTTGAAGTACGGTGCAGAGCAAGGAACGGCACGGTCTCGACAAGGTCGTAGCCGCTCGTGCCTCGACATAGTTTGCAGTCGTGCCCGGACCCAATTAGCACGCGGCAGTCGGAGGTGACGTTCGTGGCTGGGCATTCCGGCATAACGAGCGTTCGAAGCTCTCCGTCCGGTCCAGTGCGAAAGCACCAGCATTTCTGCGGGCTGCAGCCTAGTCAAGCCGGACAAGCACCCCGACGACGACGACGTTCAGCGATACGCGCCTTTGTCGTTCGCGCCCAGGAGAACGTCTGCCGGACGAGGTGCGAGACCGAAAACTATGCAAAAACGTTGCAACACCCTGGCGTCGTTCTTCATAGGAGAAAAACGGTTTGTCCAGCCGGCATCTGTACATAGTTGGGACATGTGCATAGGGGTCCTTCTGGCGGTCGGCGGGCGATGCGCTCAGAACCACGTCTCGAACAGCAATCGAGCCGTTATACGCCGAGCCGCGGAAGTTGATGGCGTAGCGCTGAATGCTGGCGTTGATTTCGTTGTTTTCGCGTAGCGCGCCGTTGATGACGTGCACCTTGCTGACGGCGATGGCGGTGACCGCCAACAGGATCAACAGAATCAGGCCAAAGCCAAGGTACAGGCGGGCGCCTACGGACAGACGATCAAACTGAATTGGGATTTCCTCTCGACTGGGAACCGCGTCAACCGAATGGCCGGCCTGCAAATCCGCATGCTCCAGGGCTTATCGGAATTTCTGTCTCGGTCCTAAGCAGAAATGTTCAGCACCTTGGCCCCGTCCTGCTCTTCGGAATCATACCAATGTCAGAACGGCGTGCCAGTGCAGTGTTTGATTCTTGAAGGAACCTAAAAGCATTCCCCATCTCCAATGCTCTACTTCGGTTTGCATTGGACCGAGCAATTGTGAGTTGCCCCGGCGATGGAGTTGACGGATGCGCAGGAGAAGGAACTGATGAGGCTGGCCAAGCATCCGCGCTTCAACATGCACTTCACACCGACCTCTGCGTCCTGGCTGAACATGGAGGAGCGCTTCTTCCGCGATCTCACCAACGACCGGCTGCGCCGAGGGGTATTCACCAGCGTGCCCGAACTCGTGACTGCCATCGACGAATACGTCGCTCATCACAACACCAACCCCAAGCCCTTCATTTGGACCAAGAGTGCGCGCGACATCCTACAAAAGGTAATTCGCGCAAATGCGCGCTTAAGTTCCAAACTGAACGCAACACTGCACTAGCGACTGCAGGGTTTGCCTGTGCCGATGTGGCCCCATGACAGTGGCGCGCCGGCCAGCAGGCACGCGTCGTGTCGGACCTGGCTTCACTGCTTTCACGCATGTGCGGGGTGTGCTGGCGCAAGCCGCAATTCCGCCCGCGCCTGCTGAATCACTGCGCGGGCCGCGGTGAGTGCGAGGACCCCCATCACCGCCGCCACGGCCAGGTCGGGCCAGGCGCTGCCGGTACCGAAGACGCCCAGCGCCGCCGCCATCACCGCAAGATTGCTGATCGCGTCATTGCGGCTGCACAGCCACACCGATCGCATGTTGGCGTCGCCGTCGCGCCAGGCATAGAGCATCACGGCCACCCACACGTTGGCCAGCAGGGCCAGGGTACCGATGACCCCCATCGTCACCGCTTCAGGCACGGTGCCGGCGGTGGCCGACCAGGCGGCCCAACCCAGCACGAAGATGCCGAAGGCGCCCATGCACAGGCCCTTGAAGAGCGCCGCCTTGGCGCGCCAGCTCAGCGCCATGCCCAGCACCAGCAGCGAGATGCCGTAGTTCGCCGCATCACCGAAGAAGTCCACGGCGTCGGCCAGCAGCGATACCGACCCCGCCTGCAGGCCGCCGGCCAGTTCGACGACGAACATCACCGCATTGATGATCAGCGCCGCCCACAGCACCCGCCGGTAGCGCGGACTCTGGGTTGCTGTCGGGGCGACGCAGCCGTGACTGCTGCAGGATTTGCTCATGAGGGGCGTTCCGTGGTCGATGTCGATGCCAAGATTGGGAACCCTGCAGCCACTGCAGAGTCAAGCCACACTGCTGCAAACCCGTGGCGGCAGCATGAAACAGCACAGCAAAAGCACCAGCATGAAGATCGGCGAACTGTCACTGGCAACGAAGACGCCGGTCGAAACCATCCGCTTCTACGAGCGTGAAGGCCTGTTGCAGCAGGCCCCGCGCAGCGAAGGCAACTACCGCATCTACTCGCAAGAGCATGCTGAGCGGATGGCCTTCGTGCGCCACTGCCGGCAACTGGACATGACGCTGGACGAGATCCGCGTGTTGTTGCGATTCAAGGACGAGCCGCACGCCCCCTGTGGCGAGGTCAACGCGCTGCTGGATGAACACATCGGCCACGTCGCCACCCGCATCGGCGAGCTGCGGCAGCTGGAACGGCAACTGAAAGCCTTGCGCGCGCGATGCGCCGGCGTCCACGAGGCGGCGCAGTGCGGCATCCTGAATGGCCTTGCGCAGGCGGGTTTGCCGACGCGTGTCAAGTCAGAGGCGGCGCATGTGGCGGGGTCCCACAGCCGTCGCCGTCGCTGACGCCGGCAGCACTGCGGGCCCCGAGGGCTGGCACCCACCCGCTGCCGTTCAGCCCGGCCGGTACAAGGTGCCGTCGTCGCGAAAGGCCTGGTCGTCGAAGACATGCCTCAGCATGCCCTGGCGCATCAGCTGTGCCGCCCACTGCACGGCGGTGTCGCGCTTGACGTGATGGCGCGCCACCAGCCAATCGACGATGCGACGGCCACTGGCGCAGCGCCGGTGCGCCAGCAGGCCGCGGCGGTACGTGCGCAGGGGGACGCCACCGTCCAGGGCGCGCAGGGCCTGGCGCAGGTCGTCCACCGGTGGCGATACGGGCGCCACCTGCAACTGCTCGGCGGCGGTGAAAAACAGTTCGGCGTCGCTGAAGTCGTGCTCGTCCAGCACGTGGCGCATCCAGCCCAGGGCCACCATGCGGCGGCCGATTCGTGTGGCCTCAGCGCGGCTGATGCGGCGTTCCCGAACCATCCAGTCGACCGCTTCGCGCGCGACGAAGCATTGCCTGTAACTGCGCAGGTGGAACATGCGGTCGCGGATGTCCAGGCCGCCGGTGGACCGCATGCGCTGCCACAGCGTCTGCAGTTCGAGCTCCGGCAGCGGTGGCGCCGTTTTGGTGGCGTCAGTTGCGTCAGTTGCGTCCGGAGTGTCGGGCGCGTCGGACGCGGCGGCGGCGGGCGCGGCCGTCGGGTGTCCGGCCAGCCATTGCTCGAACGCCGGCAGCGGCATCGGCCTGGCCATCAGATAGCCCTGGGCGCTGCCCACTCCGCGCGCGGCCAGGTAATCCCACTGGTCCTGGGTCTCGACGCCCTCGGCGATGAGGCCGATGTCGAGCTCGCGCGCCAGGCCGATGATGGCGTCCAGCACCGGGCGGCTGGCGCTGCGGGCGCCGATGCTGGCCACAAAGGCACGGTCGATCTTCAGGCGCTGGATCGGCAGCCGCTCGAGCAGGGCCAGGCTGCTGTGCCCCGTGCCAAAGTCGTCGATGGCGATGCGCCAGCCGGCGCGGTGCAATGCCGCCAGCGCGCCATGGGCCGCCGGGTCGACGATCTCGCGCTCGGTCAGCTCCAGCAATACCTGCTCGCGGGGCAGGGTATCCGGGTTGAAGAGATCGGCCAGGGTCTGGGCGATCAGCGGCGCACGCAACTGGTCGGGCGTCAGGTTGAACGAGAAGTACAGCTGGCTGTGCAATCGCGCCAGCGGGGCCAGGCGGTGGGCTGCGCGCGTCATCACCAGCTGCGACATGCCGTCGATCAGGCCGGTCTGCTCGGCCACCTCGATGAACTCGCCGGGCGGCACGATGCCGCGCTGCGGATGCACCCAGCGCATCAGCACCTCGCCGCCGACGCAGCGGCCGCTGCGCAAGTCGACGATGGGCTGCACCCAGGGTTCGAACTGGCGCTTGCGCAGGGCGCGTTCCAGACGGTGCACCAGGCGCGCGCGACGCACGCCATGGCGCCAGGCCCAGACCGCGATGGCGCCAGTGCACAACAGCGCGGCGGCGAGCAAGCCTGGCAGCAGGCGGAAATAGTCGGCCCAGAAACCCGCGCGGTCGACATCGACGCCGACGGCCATGCCATGCCGTGACGAAGCCTGGCGGGCCTTCAGCAAGGCGTCTGTGGGGCCTGAGGCGCCGTCGCGCGACCACACCTGCAGCGAGCGCCCATCGCCAGCGTACAGCGTGATGCGTTCGCCAGTGGCGCCGTCGGTCTGCCACGGTCCCGGCGTTGGCAAGGCCAGCGCCCGGGGATCGAGCAGCGCGACGATCGAACGCGATCCGCCGAGCGGCCGCACGGCCAGCAGTTCGGCGCCGGTCGAATGGCGCGACATCAGCGTCAGCCGGCCGTCGGGCGCCGACACCAGCTCCATGGCCGCCGTCGGGCCTTCCGGACCGCAGGCGATCGCCCCGAACTCGCCCTGCAGCCACCAGCGGCGCACCAGCAGGCCATCCAGGCTGGCGCGCAGCAGGTGCACCGTGAGCTCGCGGGGGCAGGGTTCGTCACCGGCGTCATCGGCGGCAGCGGCGGCAGCGGCGACAGCGGCTGCCACGCCCTGCGCCTGCACGCCGATCTCGTCCAGCCGGGCATCCATGAAATCGATCGCCGCGGCAGCCGAGGTGGCTGCAGCCTGCGCCCGCGCCTGCCACAGCCAGGCCAAGCCGCCCAAGGTGGCCCCGGTGCACAAGGCCAGTGCCAGTGCGACGCAACGCCACCCGTCCAATTGCAGCAGCCGTGGGCGCGCACGCAGCCCCGGCTGCAGCGCACGCCACAGCCGGCGCGGCCAAGCCTCGGCAATGTCGGCTTCGGCGTCGCCGAAGGAGCTGGGGTCCAGGAGAGAGTCCATGTTGATGCGTATCGGCAGCGCCGCCGATTCCTGAAGCGCGACCCGCGGTGGGATGCCCGGCCGCGTCGGTGGCGCGGTCGCGAAGACGGCCGGCCTGGTCCGCGACGCACCGGACCCGCGCCTGGACCGCCGTTTGCACGGCGGCGGGGCCTTCAGCCGCGAGACAGCGCCAGCTTGCCGAGTTCCAGCACGTCTTCTTCGAACATTTCGCCCGGAATGGTCTGGCGCAGACGCCCACTGCGATCGATGACACAGGTGAGCGGCACGACACGGCGGGGCGACAGCAGCGCCCGCAGGCGGCCGTCGTCCATCGCCATCGGGAAGCGCAGGCCCTCGCGGGCGGCGTGGCGGCGCACCAGCTCGGGGTCCTTGTCCAGCGCGACGCCCAGCACACGCACGGGCTGGCCCGCCAGCGCTTCGTGCAGTTTCTGCACATGCGGGTTGTGGCCCTTGCAGAACGGGCACCAGGTGGCCCAGAACACGATCACCGCGCCGGTGTCGCGCCAGGCTTCGGGCGGCAGCACGCTGCCGTCCAGCAGCGCGATTGCAGGCCATGACATCAGCGCCCCGGGCGCCAGCGGCCCGGCAATCAGACCTTGGGCGCGCAAGCCGGGCGTGGCGCCGCCCAGGCATGACAAGGCGGCGGCACCCAGCAGTTGTCGGCGAAGTCTTGAGTCCATGAGGGTGATCATGCCTGCAACCGCAGGTCAACCGCAGGTCAACCGCACATCAACCGCCTGTGCTGCCGCATGCGCTGCCGTACCAGCGCTTGATGGAAAATCCGGCGATGGAAACCCCCGGCAACCTCTTCTGCGTCGCCGCGCCCAGCGGCGCGGGCAAGTCCAGCCTGGTCAAGGCGCTGCTGGAATTGGATTCGCGACTGGCGGCTTCCGTGTCGCACACCACGCGCTCGCCGCGCGGGCAGGAAGTGGACGGCCGCGAGTACCACTTCGTCGATGAGCCCGCCTTCCGCACCATGATCGCGCGCGGCGAGTTTTTCGAGCATGCCGAAGTGCATGGCAACCTCTACGGCACCAGCCGCAAGGCGATCGAGGCGCGGCTTATGCACGGCGACGACGTGGTGCTGGAGATCGACTGGCAGGGCGCCCTGCAGATCAAGCATCTTTTTGTGCACGCGGTGCTGATCTTCATCCTGCCGCCGGGCTGGGACGAACTGCTGCAGCGCCTGAACCGCCGTGGCGAGGACGGCCCCGAGGTCATCGCCACCCGCATGGCCAATGCCCGCATGGAGGTGGCCCAGGCCCGGCACTTCGACTTTGTTATCATCAACGCCTTGTTCGAGACGGCCCTCTTCGACCTGAAGACCGTCGTCCACAGCCAGCGTCTGAAGTACCTGGCGCAGATGCGAAACCGCTCGCAGGTCTTCGCCGCCCTCAATCTGATCTGACACATTCACATTTGCCCTGCGGGGCGAGGGACTGCACACACCATGGCACGCATCACCGTCGAAGACTGTCTCGATAAGATCCCCAACCGCTTTCAGCTGGTGCTGGCTGCGACCTACCGGGCCCGCATGCTCAGCCAGGGCCACGCGCCGAAGGTCGAGACCAAGAACAAGCCCGGCGTGACCGCGCTGCGCGAGATCGCGGCTGGCGAGATCGGCCTGGAGATGCTGCGCAAGGTGCCGATCTGACGGCACGCAGCCCCGGCTGCAAATGACGAGGGCGCCCGCGAGGCGCCTTTTTTCATGGGTGCGACGCCGGCACCCACTTGGCCGGCCGGTCCGCCACCGCGCGCAGAAGCCGACCGCACCGACCTCCGCCGCACCCCAGCAAGGTGCGGTGGCAGCGGGCTTTGCACCAGGCACGGGCCGGGCGCCATGAAGCACGCTAAATTCGGACCATGGGTTTGAGATCCCTTGCCGCCGAACTGCTGCCTGCCGCGCTGCAGGGGGCCGTGCGCGCGCCGGTGGTGAGCCCGGTGGACCAGACCGAGATCTCGTCCTTCGCCGCCCTGAGCGAAAAGCTGTCCTACCTGGGCAAGGCCGACCTGAAGCTGGTGCGCGAGGCCTACAAGTTCGCCGACGAAGCGCACCTGGGCCAGTTCCGTGCCGGCGGCCAGCCCTACATCACTCACCCTCTGGCCGTGGCCGGCCTGGTGGCCGACTGGCGGCTGGACGTGCAGGCCATCATGGCCGCGCTGATGCACGACACGATCGAGGACCAAGGCGTCACCAAGATCGAACTGATCGAACGCTTCGGCGCCCCCACCGCCGACCTGGTGGACGGGCTGACCAAGCTGGACAAATTGCACTTCAGCACGCGCGAAGAAGGGCAGGCAGAAAGCTTCCGCAAGATGCTGCTGGCGATGGCGCGCGATGTGCGCGTGATCCTCATCAAGCTGGCCGACCGCATGCACAACATGCGCACCATGCAGGCCATGGCGCCTGACAAGCGGCACCGCATCGCCGCCGAGACGCTGGACATCTACGCCCCCATCGCGCACCGCCTGGGCCTGAACCAGACTTATCGCGAACTGCAGGAACTGAGCTTCGCTTACCTGCACCCCTGGCGCCACGGTGCGCTGTCCAAGGCTGTGCAGCGCGCCCGCGGCTACCGGCGCGACATCGTGCAACGGGTACAGAAGGACGTCGAGAAGGCCTTTGCCGGACACAAGATGAAGGTGCATCTTTCGGGCCGCGAGAAGACGATTTACAGCGTCTACCGCAAGATGCGCGAAAAGCACGACGGCTTTGCGCAGGTCAACGACATCTTCGGCTTTCGCGTCGTCGTGCCCACGCTCAACGACTGCTATGTCGCCCTGGGCGTGCTGCACCAGCTGTACAAGCCGGTGCCGGGGCGCTTCAAGGACTTCATCGCCATCCCCAAGGCCAACGGCTACCAGAGCCTGCACACCACCCTGGTCAGCCCGCTGGGAACCTCGGTGGAGTTCCAGATCCGCACCGACACCATGCATGCGGTGGCCGAGAAGGGCATCGCCGCACACTGGCTGTACAAGGTGCGTGACAAGGCCAACGCCGTGGCCGAGGCCCAGGCCATGGGCACGATGTGGCTGCAGAGCCTGCTCGACATCCAGGACGAGACGCGTGACGCGGCCGAGTTTCTGGAGCACGTCAAGATCGACCTCTACCCCGACGCGGTCTATGTCTTCACGCCGCGCAGCAAGATCCTGGCGCTGCCGCGCGGGGCCACGCCGGTGGACTTTGCCTATGCCATCCACAGCGACGTCGGCGACCACACGGTCGCGGCCAAGGTCAATGGCGACGCGGTGGCACTGCGCACGGTGCTGAAGAGCGGCGACGTGGTCGAGATCATCACCGCCCCCGGCGCGCGCCCCAACCCGGGCTGGCTGGGCATGGTGCGCACGGGCCGCGCGCGCAGCAAGATCCGCCATTACCTGAAGAACATGGAGGCCGACGAGTCGCGTGCCCTGGGCGAAAAATTGCTGGCCCAGGCACTGCGCGCCGAGGGCCTGCAACTGCCCAGTCTGGACCCTTTGGACGAGGCCGCGGTCGCGCTGTGGCAGCAGTTGGCGAAGTGGAGCGGCAACCGCAACCGCGCCGAATTGATGATCGACCTGGGCCTGGGCCGCAAGATCGCCATCATCGTGGCCAAGCGCCTGTCGCAGATGATGGCCGAGCGCGGCATCCGCCCCGACGCCGTCACGCTGACCCTGGGCCGCTACATGCCCGACGACAACGCGCCGACGCAGGGCATGATCTTCCTCGATGGCAGCGAGGGCGCCTCGATCCAGTTCGCGCCCTGTTGCCGGCCGATCCCTGGCGACGCCATCGTCGGCTACCTGGGCCGCGGTGAGGGCCTGCTGGTGCATACCGCCGACTGCCCCACCGGCAAGCGCCTGTTCGAACGCGACAGCGAACGCTGGATGCCGGTCGAATGGGCCGAAGAGATGACGCGGTCTTTCGAGACCAGCCTGGTGGTGCTGGTGCGCAACGGCAAGGGTGTGCTGGCCCAGGTGGCCAGCGCCATCAGCAGCGCCGAGGCCGACATCACGCACCTCGACATGGACCCCGACAGCGGCGACGAGACGATCGAGTTGCGCCTGCTCGTCAGCGTGCGCGACCGCGTGCACCTGGCCGAGGTGCTGCGCACCTTGCGGCGCGCGGCGGTGGTGGCAAAGGTGTCGCGCTACCGGCCGGGCGGCGGGTCGCCTGCAGGCGGATAGTCGAGCGGGTCTTCAGCCGGGTCGTCAGTGGCCCGGTCATTCGGCGCCGGATAGCGCACCCCGATCACCTCGATCTTCTCCACGCCGCCGGGCGTCGTCAGTGTCACCTCGTCGCCCTCGCGCGCCTTCAGCAGCGCGCGCGCGATCGGGGCGATCCAGCTCACCTCGCCAGCCAGGCTGTCGGCCTCGTCGATGCCCTTGATGGTGATGGTGCGTTCTTCGCCGCGGGCCGTGGCGTAGGTGACGGTGGCGCCGAAGAAGACCTGATCGCGGCCGTGGTGCGCGCTGGGGTCGGCGACCTCGGCGATGTCGAGCCGCTTGGTCAGAAAGCGGATGCGGCGGTCGATCTCGCGCAGCCGCTTCTTGCCGTAGAGGTAGTCGCCGTTTTCACTGCGGTCGCCGTTCTT
>JBBSCX010000087.1:0-11223 GCA_038249905.1 Burkholderiales bacterium | reverse complement strand
CTCCAGCGCAAGGCCCGCCGCGACACCATCCGCGTCGGCTGCAACCCGGCCCTTCCTGCGAAAGACCCCGCCGTGCTCTTCAATACCGTGCTCTTCACCGGCAATGCCAATCCGGTGCTGGCGCACGAGATCGCGTCCAACCTGGGCGTCGAACTCGGCCAGGCCGACGTGGGCCGTTTCTCCGACGGCGAAGTGACGGTCGAGATCCGTCAGAACGTGCGCGCCCGCGACGTTTTCGTCGTGCAGCCCACCTGCACCCCGACGAACGAGAACCTGATGGAACTGTTCATCATGGTCGATGCGCTCAAGCGTGCCAGTGCACGCCGCATCACCGCGGTGATCCCCTACTTCGGCTATGCGCGCATGGACCGCCGACCGCGCAGCATGCGCGTGCCCATCAGCGCCAAGGTGGTGGCCAACATGCTCGAGACCGTGGGTGTCGAGCGCGTGTTGACCATGGACCTGCACGCCGACCAGATCCAGGGCTTCTTCGACATCCCGGTCGACAACATCTACGCCAGCCCGGTGCTGCTGTCCGACCTGAAGAGCAAGGCCTACGCCAACCTGGTCGTGATCTCGCCCGACGTCGGTGGCGTGGTGCGCGCGCGCGCCATGGCCAAACAATTGGGCTGCGACCTGGCCATCATCGACAAGCGCCGCCCGGCCGCCGGCATTGCCGAGGTGATGCACGTCATCGGCGAGATAGAGGGCCGCAACTGCGTGATCATGGACGACATGATCGACACCGCCGGCACCCTGGTGAAGGCGGCCGAGGTGCTGAAAGAACGCGGCGCCAAGTCGGTCTATGCCTACTGCACGCACCCGGTGTTCTCGGGGCCGGCGGTGGACCGCATCTCGGCGTCGGGCATCGACGAGGTGGTGGTCACCAACACCATCCCGCTGTCGCCGGCGGCGCAGGCCTGCCCGAAGATCCGTCAGCTGAGCGTGGCCTTCCTGTTTGCCGAGACCATCCGCCGCATCAGCGACGGTGAATCGGTGACCTCGCTGTTCGCCGAGCAGAACAACAATTTTTGACACCGTCGAGGGCCCCTTGCGGAGCCCTCGACGGTGTCCTTTTCGGCAGGCCGCACGGCCTGCTTACCTACAGGCCCTGGTCGCGGGGCCTTGTACAACCTGGAGTGATCATGAAATTCACCGCTTATGAGCGTACGCAGCAGGGGACCGGAGCGAGCCGCCGCCTGCGCTTCGCAGCCAAGGTGCCCGGCATCGTCTATGGCGCCGGCACGCCCAAGATGGTCGAGCTCGACCACAACGCGCTGTTCTTCGCACTGAAGAAGGAAGCCTTCCACAGCTCCATCCTCGAGATGGACATGGGCGGCGCGACCGAAAAGGTGCTATTGCGCGACTTCCAGATGCACGCCTACAAGCCCCAGGTGCTGCACGTGGACTTCCAGCGCGTCGACGAGACCACGCGGCTGCGCAAGAAGGTGCCGCTGCACTTTGCGGGCGAAGACGCCTCGCCGGCGGTGAAGACCGACAAGTGCACGGTCGCCCACGTGGCCACCGACCTTGAGATCGAATGCCTGGCCTCTGCGCTGCCCGAGTTCGTCACCATCGACCTGTCGGCCCTGAACAAGGGCCAGAGCCTGCACGCCAGCGACCTGAAGCTGCCCGAGGGCATCAAGTACGTTCGCCGCGGCACGCTGAACCCGGTCATCGTCGTGGCCACATTGCCCAAGATCGAGGAAGAGGTGGTGGTCGCGCCAGTGGTGAAGGCCGAGAAGGGCAAGGCCAAGCCGAAGAAGGACGAGAAGCAGAACAAGAAGTAAGCCCCCCCCGGCGGAGGGCACCCCTCGAGCCCCACCTTGGTGGGGCTTTTTCATGGGCGGGCGACTTCCATAATCCCGCCCATGATTCGACTCTTCGTCGGCCTGGGCAACCCGGGCACGGAATACGAGGCCACGCGGCACAACGCCGGCTTCTGGTGGGTCGACGCGCTGGCCCGCAAGCTGGGCGTGAGCCTGCAAGCCGAGCGCCCCTACCAGGGCCTGGTGGCGCGCCTGAACCGGCCCGGTGCCGACCCCGTGTGGTTGCTGGAGCCGATGACCTACATGAACCGCTCCGGCGTGTCGGTGGCCGCACTCGCGCGCTTCTTCAAGATTGCGCCGCAGCAGGTGCTGGTGGTGCACGACGAGCTCGACCTGCTGCCCGGGCAGGCCAAGCTCAAGCAGGGCGGCAGCGCGGCCGGCCACAACGGCCTGAAGGACATCCAGGCGCAACTGGGCACGCCCGACTTCTGGCGCCTGCGCCTGGGCATCGGCCACCCGGGCGTGAAGGCCGAGGTGGTGAACTACGTGCTGCGCAAACCGGCGCCCGACCAGCGTGAGCTGATCGAGAAGAAGATCGAAGACACGCTGGTCGCCAGCGATGCTCTGCTGGGCGGCGACATGGCGCGCGCACTGGCGCTGATCCACGCCCAACCGCCGCGCCCCAAGCCGCCGCGGCCGCCCGCAGCGCCGACTGCGCCGACTGCGCCGACACCGCCGACACCGCCGACACCGCCGACACCGCCATCGACGGGTGTGGCAAATGCGGCCGGTTCCATCGCCCCCTCGCCGTCCGGCGAAAAAACGCCAGCAGGAGATGCCTGATGCGCCACACCGCCCAGTCTGGGACCCTGACATCGCCATCGCCTGCGCGATGGCTCAGGCGATTGCCCCGATCGATCAGCGTGCTGATCGCCTTCGCCGCATTCGCTCTGTTCGCTTTGTCTGCCTTGCCCTTGTTGTCGACGCAAGCGCATGCCGCCACACCGACGGCGGGCAGCGTCAAGGTCTGGCGCTGCGGCGCCGATGGCCGCAGTTTCAGCGACCGGCCCTGCAGTGACGGCCACACGGCCGAACTCAGGTTCGACGCCCCCGGGGCAGACCGGCAGGCCCAGGCGCAGGCTGTGGCACAGCGCGAGGCGATGAGCGCCGCCGAACTCCGTCGCGAGCGTTTGCTGCGTGACGCGCAGGCCCGGCACGACGGCCCGGGACTCGGCACGCTGGGTCCGGTTGCCGCAGTTGCCGAGCTCAGACCACGCGTGCGGAAGGTGTCCGAGGGGTCGTGGGGCCCGCATGGGCATCAGCCTCACCGGCCGGCTCAGCTGCGGTCCCGGGCGCCGGTGGCTGGCCCGGATAGAGCTGCAGGTACTTCGCCCGCAGTGCATCGCGCGTCTCGACGTGCGCCGGGTTGACGGGAATGCAGGCCACAGGGCACACCTGCACACATTGCGGCTCGCTGAAGTGGCCGACACATTCGGTGCAGCGCTGCGGATCGATCTCATAGATCTCCGCGCCCATCGAGATGGCCTGGTTCGGGCACTCGGGTTCGCACACATCGCAGTTGATGCATTCGTCGGTGATCCACAGCGCCATCGTCTTCAGGCCTCTGGTTGTGCCACACGCTCTTGCAGCCTGCGCAGCACCGAGGGTGCGACGAACTTCGACACGTCGCCGCCCAGGCTGGCAATCTCGCGCACGAAGGTAGCGCTGACGAACTGATACTGGTCGGACGGGGTCATGAACACGGTCTCGACCTCGGGCATCAGTTGCCGGTTCATACCGGCCATCTGGAACTCGTACTCGAAGTCGCTGACCGCGCGCAGCCCGCGCACCACCACCTTGCCGCGGCTTTCGACCACGAAGTCACGCAGCAGGCCGCGAAACGGCACGACCTCGACATTGGCATAGGGCGACGCGATCTCGGCGGCCATCGCCAGGCGTTCGGCGATGGTGAACATGGTGCGCTTGTGGTGTCCCGCAGCCACCGCCAGGATCAGGCGGTCGAAGAGCTGCGAGGCGCGCTTCATCAGGTCTTCGTGCCCCAGGGTCATGGGGTCGAAGGTGCCCGGATAGACAGCGGTCAGCGGTTTGGAATGGTGCACGCGGCGGGTCTCCTCGGTAGCCTCGCCACGGCGCTCGGCGGATGAGCAGTTTAGCGGCGCGCTGCACCGCAGCATGGCGCGTTCATGCCGCTGCGGTGGTCTCGACGGTCTCGGTGGCTGAGCGTTGCATCACCTGCACATGCACGGCACCGGCGCGCAGGCTGCGCCAGGCCACCAGCCCTGCGGGCACGGACAAGGGCTCGGCGGACTCCATATAGAGGCAGCCGCCAGGCACCAAGGCACGCACAGCGGCTGCGAGCGCGGCCGCGGCCAGTGCCGGCTGATCGAAAGGCGGGTCCAGCAGGATGAGCTCGAAACGCTCGGCCGGACAGCGTCGCAGCCAGGCCAGCGCGTCGGCGCGCAGCACCGTCAATTGCGACGCTCCCAGCCGGGTGCGGCTGGCCTCCAGGCTGGCGACAAGCACGGGGTCCTGCTCGAGCAGCAGCACTTCGGACGCACCACGCGACGCGGCCTCGAAACCCAGCGCCCCAGTGCCGGCGAAAGCGTCCAGCACGCGCCAGCCGTTCAGGTCCTGGCCCAGCCAGTTGAACAGGGTCTCGCGCACGCGGTCGGGTGTGGGCCGCAGGCCGGCACGCACAGCCACCGGCAGCTTGCTGCGCTTCCACTGGCCGCCGATCAGGCGCACCTCGCCGGGCGGGGCCTTGCGCGGCACCTGGGGTGCGCGCGGCTTGCCACCGGGCCAGTGCGTGGCCGGGGTCGGGGTCGGGCGTTCGGGCCGGCGGCTCAAGGACGGCTCACAGTCGTCTCACAGTCGTTTCAAAGAATCTCAAAGGCGCACCGGAATGCCGTCGCGGGCCAGCACCGCCTTGGCCTCGGCGACGGTGAATTCGCCGTAATGGAAGATGCTCGCCGCCAGCACCGCATCGGCGCCGCCGATGCGGATGCCGTCGGCCAGGTGCTGCAGCGCGCCGACCCCGCCCGAGGCGATCACGGGCACCGGCACGGCGTCGCTGACGGCGCGCGTCAGTTCAAGATCGAAGCCGCTGCGGGTGCCGTCGCGGTCCATGCTGGTCAGCAGGATCTCGCCGGCCCCGAAGGCCACCACGTGCTGGGCCCAGGCGACGGCGTCCAGGCCTGTGTTCTTGCGCCCGCCGTGGGTGTGAACGTCCCATCCGGGGCCGCCGGCATGGCCATCCGGCCGGCGCTTGGCGTCGATGGCGACGACGATGCACTGCGCGCCGTACTTGTCGGACGCGGCGCGGATCACGTCCGGGTCGGCCACCGCGGCGGAGTTGAAGCTGACCTTGTCGGCCCCGGCGTTCAGCAGCCGTCGCACGTCGGCGGTGCTGCGCACGCCCCCGCCGACGGTCAGCGGGATGAAGACCTGCGAGGCCACGGCCTCGATGATGGGCAGGATCAGATCGCGGCCATCGCTGGTGGCGGTAATGTCGAGGAAGGTCAGTTCGTCGGCACCCTGCTCGTTGTAACGCGCCGCGATCTCCACCGGGTCGCCGGCGTCGCGCAACTCGACAAAGTTGACGCCCTTGACGACGCGGCCACCTGTGACGTCCAGGCAGGGAATGATTCGTTTGGCGAGCATTCAGCGATTATCGCGGCCCCCCGCCCCCCTCAGTCGCGGGGTAAGCCTCGACATGAAGCCACCATGGCTCGACAGGAGGGGGTAAAAACGGGTCCGAGGACATTCTTCCTCACTGCGGAGTTTCAGGAGATTTGCTATGCGTGCATCTTTGGTCTGTGCAGCCGGCTTGTTGGCGCTGGCTGCCGCGACGCCCGCCTCGGCGCTTACCACCATCTTCTTTACCGGGCTGTCCAGCGCCGGCGAACCTGTGCCGACCTCCACCGCCACGGGCGCTGCGATCGTCACCTTCGATGATGCGGTCAACACGGTGACGGTACAGATCGCCTTTCAGGGCCTGGCCAGCGCTTCACCGTTTGGCCATATTCATTGCTGCACGGCAGTGCCGCTCATGGGCAGTGTGGGCGTGGCCTTGAGCTTTACTGCGTTTCCTGCCGTCGCGACCGGTTTCTACACCAACGTCTTTACGTTGACGCCGGCGGCCTTCAGCACTCTGTTCGCCGGAGCGTTTGACGGCAAGGCCTACGTGAACATCCACACGCCAGGCTTGTACGGCGGTGGCGAGATCCGCGGCTTTCTGCCCGCGGTACCGGAACCTGGCACCTACGCCCTGATGTTGGGCGGCCTGGGCGCTCTGGGTTGGGCCGTGCGCCGCCGTCGCGCCGCGACGGCCTGAGCGGCCGAGCGACCCGAACCACAGGGCCGCCGAAGGGCGGCCTTGTTGTTTTTCAGGCCTGGGCCCGTTCGTCGGCGCGCTTTTGCGCGGCAGCAAAGTCCAGGGCGCCGGTGTAGATGCTGCGGCCGCAAATCACACCTTCCACGCCTTCGGCTTGCACGTCGCACAAGCGTTCGATGTCGGCCATGCCCGCGAGCCCACCCGAGGCGAACACCGGGATCGTGAGGGCCTGGGCCAGCTTCACCGTGGCCTCGATGTTGATGCCGGTGAGCATGCCGTCGCGGCCGATGTCGGTGTAGATCACGCCCTCGACGCCGTAGTCCTCGAACTTCTTCGCCAGGTCCACGACCTCGTGTCCGGTGAGCTTGCTCCAGCCGTCGGTCGCCACCTTGCCGTCCTTGGCGTCCAGGCCGACGATGATGTGACCGCCGAAGGCACTGCAGGCGTCTTTCAGAAAGCCCGGGCTCTTCACCGCGGCCGTGCCGATGATGACGAAGCTCAGTCCGTCATCCAGATAGCGTTCGATGGTGTCCAGGTCGCGCAGGCCGCCGCCGAGTTGCACCGGGATCTCGTCGCCGACCTCGCGCAGGATGGCCTTGACCGCGGCCTCGTTGACCGGCTTGCCCGCGAAGGCACCGTTCAGGTCCACCAGGTGCAGGCGACGCGCGCCGGCATCGAGCCAGCGCCGGGCCATCGCGGCCGGGTCCTCGCCGAAAGTGGTGGACACGTTCATGTCCCCCTGTTGCAGGCGGACGCACTTGCCGTCCTTGAGGTCGATGGCCGGGATCAGCAGCATGGCTCAGGGGGACCAGTGCAGGAAGTTGCGGTACAGGCGCAGCCCGTGGGCGGCGCTTTTCTCGGGGTGGAACTGGGTCGCGAAAATGTTATCGCGTGCCAGCGCGCAGGTAAAGCGCGCACCGTAGTCGGTGACCGCGGCGCTGTGGGCCGGGTTCGATGGTGCGGCGTGGTAACTGTGCACGAAGTAGAAGTACGCACCGTCGGGCACGCCGTCCCACAGCGGGTGCAGCGGGCAGGCCGCACCAGCGTCGGCCGGCGCTTGCCAGACGCGGTTCCAGCCCATCTGCGGCACCTTGTAACGGCTGCCGTCTGGTTGCAGTTGCCCGTCCAGACGAAAGCGCCGCACGGTGCCTGGCAGCAGTCCCAGACCTGGCGTGTCCTGCTCCTCGCTGTGCTGCAGCAGCATCTGCATGCCCACGCAGACACCGAACAGCGGCTTGCTGACGGCCGCTCGCAACACCGCGTCGTGCAGGCCGCTGTCGCGCAGTTCGCGCATGCAGTCGCGCATGGCGCCCTGGCCGGGCAGCACCACGCGGTCGGCGGCGTCCACGTCCTCGGGGTTGGCGGTGATGACGACGCGCACCCCCAGGCCCTGCGCCGCATGGGCCACGGCCTGCGACACCGAGCGCAAGTTGCCCATGCCGTAGTCGACGACGGCGACGGTCGAGGCCACCATCTTCAGGCCCTTGTGGTCACAGGCTGCCCTTGGTCGAGGGGATCACATCGGCCGCCCGCGGGTCGGGGGTCAGCGCCATGCGCAATGCGCGTGCAAAAGCCTTGAAAACGGTTTCGCACTGGTGGTGCGCGTTCTCGCCCTTGAGGTTGTCGATGTGCAATGTGACCCCGGCGTGATTGCTGAAGCCCTGGAAGAACTCGAACGCCAGTTGGGTGTCGAAGCCGCCGATCATGCCGGCCTTGAAGGGCACGTCCATGTGCAGGCCGGGGCGGCCCGAGAAGTCGACCACCACGCGGCTCAGCGCCTCGTCCAATGGCACGTAGCTGTGGCCGTAGCGCGTGATGCCGCGCTTGTCGCCCACCGCCTGCGCGAAGGCCTGGCCCAGCGTGATGCCGGTGTCTTCCACGGTGTGGTGGCCATCGATGTGCAGGTCGCCCTGAGCCTCGACTTCCAGGTCGATGAGCCCGTGGCGCGCGATCTGGTCGAGCATGTGGTCGAAGAAGCCGATGCCGGTGGACAGCTTCGCCATCCCGCTGCCGTCGAGGTTGATGGCCACACGGATCTGCGTTTCCTTGGTGTCGCGGCGGACTTCGGCCTGGCGTGCTGTGGCACCGGCGGGGGGGGGGGCGGGGGGGGGGGGGGGGGCGGTGGGGGTGGTGGCGAGGGCGGGGGCGGGGGCGGGGGCGTTCAAAGACTCATCTCCAGGGCGCGGATCATGGCGTCGTTTTCTTCGGGCGCGCCGACCGTCAGGCGCAGGCAGTTCTTCAGCAGCGGGTGCAGGCCGGCGACATGCTTGACGAGCACGCCGCGTGCCTTCATGCCGGCAAAGGCGGCGGCCGCATCGGGCACGCGCACCAGCACCATGTTGGCTTCGCTGGGGAAGACGGTGACCCCCGGCAGCGCGCGCAATGCGCCGCCCAGGCGCGTGCGCTCGAACTTCAGCAGTTCGGCCTGGCGCGCGTACTCGCCGGCGTGCTCAAGCGCAAACAAGGTCGCCTCGGCGTTGAGCGCACTGATGTTGTACGGCGGGCGCACCTTGTCGACCTGCGCGATCAGTTCGGCCGCGCCGCACAGGTAACCCAGCCGCACACCGGCCAGGCCGAACTTGGACAGCGTGCGCATCACCAGCACATGCGGCTGCGCGGCGCTTCGCGCCAGCCAGCTGCGCGACGCAAAGGGCTGGTAGGCCTCGTCCATCACCACCAGGCCCTGCTGCGCGCCGACGGCTTCGACGATGCGGTCGATGGCGACGTCGTCGAACAGATTGGCAGTCGGGTTGTTGGGGTAGGCGATGTAGGTCAGCGCCGGGCGGTGCCGTTCGATCGCGGTCAGCATGGCCGCGGTGTCGAGCTCGAAGTCGGCCGTCAGCGGCACACCGACGAAGTTCAACCCGTGCAACTTCGCCGACATCTCGTACATCACGAAGCCCGGCAACGGCGCCAGCACCGTGGCGCCCGGCTGCATCACGGCCACCGACAGCATGTCGATCAGTTCGTCCGAGCCATTGCCCAGCAACAGCGCCGTGCCAGGCGGCAGACCGATGTGCGCCGCCAGCGCCGTCACCACCGCGGCCGGGCCCTGCACCGGGTAGCGGTTGATGGCCACCCGTCCAAGCCGTTCGCCAAGTTCATGCTGCAGTTCGGGCGGCAGCGTGAACGGGTTCTCCATCGCGTCGAGCTTGATCAGCCCGCGGCTGTCCTGCACGGCATAGGCGTGCATGCCCGCCACGTCCTGGCGCAGGGTGGCGCGGATGCGCTCGGCAAGCGGTGTCGTCATGGCTTCAGCCCCAGCACCATCTCACGTTCGCCGTCGTTGATGCGACCGGTGTAGGTGAACCCGAGCGAGCCGTAGAAGACGCCCGCCGCGTCGTTGCTTTCCACATGCGACAGCCCCACCCGTGCCCGGCCCAGCCGCCGCGCTTCTTCGATCGTCCAGCGCATCGCCGCCGCGCCGAAGCCGCGGCGCTGGTGGCGCTGGTCGACGAGGATGCGCCAGACGTAAAGCTCGTCCTGCGGCTCGTCGGGGTCGTAGCGGGCGTCCCACAGCAGCAGGTAGCCGACAGGTTCGCCGTCCACGACCATGGCCAACTGGCGGGCGTTGAACTCGAACGACGCCTGCGCCACCGATTTGGCCACCGTCGCGACAAAGGCCTCCTGCGACGGTCTGACGGCCAGACGCATCAGCGGCAGCAGGTTGTCGCGGGTGACGGGCACGAACTGCACCGGCGACGCCTTGGCGGACGCTGGCTCCCTGGCCGCTGACTTAGCGGCCGCTGAATCCCCGGCGGCCGGCGCCTGGCCCTTCGCGTCCAGCCGCATCTCGGCCGCGCGTGCATGCGCCTGCAGGCCTTCACCATGCGCCAGCGTGGCCGCCACGGGGCCCAGCGTCTGCGCGCCGGCGGGGCTGATCTCGATCAGGCTGCTGCGCTTGACGAAGTCGTACACGCCCAGCGGCGACGAAAAACGTGCCGTGCCGCTGGTGGGCAGCACATGGTTGGGCCCGGCGCAGTAGTCGCCCAGGCTCTCGCTGGTGTAGGCGCCGAGAAAGATCGCGCCGGCATGCTTCAGCAGCGGCTCCCAGCGCCGCGGCTCGATGGCGCTGACTTCAAGATGCTCGGGCGCGATGCGGTTGCTGAGTGCACAAGCCTCTTCCATACTGCGCGTCAGGATCAGTGCGCCGCGGCCTTCCAGGCTGGCGCGGATGACGTCCTGGCGCGGCATGCCGGGCAGCAGGCGTTCGATGGCCTCGTGCACTGCCATCAGGTGCTCGGCGTCGGGGCACAACAGGATGCTCTGCGCCAACTCGTCGTGCTCGGCCTGGCTGAACAGGTCCATCGCCACCCAGTCCGGCGGTGTGCTGCCGTCGGCCAGTACCAGGATCTCGCTCGGGCCGGCAATCATGTCGATGCCGACCTGCCCGAACACGCGCCGCTTGGCGCTGGCCACGTAGGCGTTGCCGGGGCCGGTGATCTTGTCCACCGCCGGCACCGTGGCCGTGCCGTAGGCCAGCGCCGCCACCGCCTGCGCGCCGCCGAGCGTGAAGACGCGGTGCACGCCCGCGACGTGCGCCGCGGCCAGCACCAGCGGGTTCTTCTCGCCCTTGGGTGTGGGCACCACCATCACGATCTCTCGCACCCCCGCCACCTGGGCCGGGATGGCGTTCATCAGCACGCTGCTGGGGTAGGCGGCCTTGCCGCCGGGCACGTAGATGCCGACCCGGTCCAGCGGCGTCACCTTCTGCCCCAGCACCGTGCCATCGGCTTCGCGCCAGCTGAAGCTGCGGCTGGAGGCCTCCATCTGGCGCTGGTGATAGGTCCGCACCCGCTCGGCAGCGGTCAGCAGCGCGCTGCGCTGCGCGGGGGTGATGGCGTCGAAGGCGGCCCGCAGTTCGGCAGCACCGATCTCCAGCGCGGCCACGCTGTCGGCCTGCACCCCGTCGAAACGCGCCGTGTATTCGAGCAGTGCCGCGTCGCCACGGTGACGCACGTCGCTGATGATGGCCGCGACGCGTTCCTCGATCTCGGCGTCGGTCTCGGCCGACCAGTGCCGCAGGCGCGCGAACTCGGCCTCGAAGTCGCTGCGGCGAGTGTCCAGGCGGGCGATGGCCACGGGGCGGGTCATGGTCGG
>JBBSCX010000086.1:0-11247 GCA_038249905.1 Burkholderiales bacterium | reverse complement strand
CGCAGCAGCGCGCCGCCGCCGGTCAACATCATGCCGCGTTCGGCGATGTCGGCGCCCAGCTCGGGGGGGGTTTGTTCCAGCGCGTTTTTCACGGCTGAGACGATCTGGTTCAGCGGGTCGGTCAGCGCTTCGAGGATCTCGTTGCTGCTGATGGTGAAGCTGCGCGGCACACCTTCGCTGAGGTTGCGACCCTTGACTTCCATCTCCTTGACCTCGCTGCCCGGGAAGGCGCTGCCGATGGTCTTCTTGATCATCTCGGCCGTCGGCTCGCCGATCAACATGCCGTAGTTGCGGCGGATGTAATTGATGATGGCTTCGTCGAACTTGTCGCCACCGACGCGGATGCTGCCCTTGTAGACCATGCCGCCCAGGCTGATGACGCCGACCTCGGTGGTGCCGCCGCCGATGTCGACCACCATCGAGCCGCTGGCTTCCGACACCGGCAGCCCGGCGCCGATGGCCGCGGCCATGGGTTCTTCGATCAGAAAGACGTCGCTGGCGCCTGCGCCCAGGGCCGACTCACGGATGGCGCGCCGTTCCACCTGGGTGCTGCCGCAGGGCACGCAGATGATGATGCGCGGGCTGGGCTTGAGCAGCGAGCGCGGGTGCACCATCTTGATGAACTGCTTGAGCATCTGCTCGGTGACCGTGAAGTCGGCGATGACGCCGTCTTTCATCGGCCGGATGGCCTCGATGTTGCCGGGCACCTTGCCCAGCATGGCCTTGGCTTCCTTGCCGACGGCCTGGATGGTCTTCTTGCCATTGGGCCCGCCTTCGTGGCGGATGGCGACGACCGAGGGTTCGTCCAGCACGATGCCCTTGCCACGCACGTAAATCAGCGTATTGGCGGTGCCCAGATCGATGGCGAGGTCGGTGGAAACATAACGGCGCAGAGATGCGAACATGGCGGAGGATCAGGTGTCGCGTGACGGACGCGCGGCGGTGCAGGGGCTGGCGGGCGTCAGGCGGTGTGCGAGGGGCCGGCAGATTGCGGCCTGGTGTGCCACTGGCCCGGCAGTGGGCTGCAGCCCATGCACGCGCGGCATGATCGCGGGTTGTGCGGGGGGTACAGCGGCAGGCTTCAGGCTGGCGCGCAGACAGGCGCGCAGTGCGCGTCGGGTAGCCAGGGATAATACCGCAGCACCCCTGCGCAAACCGTCACCGGATGCTGCTTTCTATGGCAGTCCCGGCCGGCCGCGGCAGCGACCCGAAGGGCGCGCGCGGCCCGGTCTCGAAGGCGCTGTCATGGCCTCCACCGATCAGCCTTCACCGCCCGCATTCGTCGCCCCTCGCCCCTGTCCGCCCTTTTCCGCCCTTTTCCGCCTTTATCCAATATCCCCCACGACGATGTCCCTGACCCCGCAGGACGTGAGCCGCATCGCCCACCTGGCTCGGCTTGAACTGGCCCCGGCCACCGCCGCGGCGATGCTGGAGCAGCTCAACGGCTTCTTCGGCATCGTCGAGCAGATGAGCGCCGTCGACACCCAAGGCGTCGAGCCGCTGTACACGCCGCTGTCGGCGGTGCAGGACGTGGCGCTGCGGCTGCGCGACGACCTCGTCACCGAGACCGACCAGCGCGCCGCCAACCAGGCCAGTGCGCCGGCGGTGGAAGGCGGGCTCTTCCTCGTGCCGCGGGTGATCGAATGAGCCTTCCCAGCCACCCCCCCGACATCACCCGTGAAGGCGTGGCGGCGCAGTCGCGTGCGCTGCGCGAGGGTCGCATCAGCAGTGTCGAGCTGACGCAGGCCCTGCTGGCGCGCGGCCAGGCGCATGCGGCTGGCGCCGGGCTGGGTGCCTACCTGGCGCTGGCCGGCGAACATGCCCTGGCCGCTGCCCGCGCCGCCGACGCGCGCATCGCCGCCGGCCAGGCCGGGCCGCTGACGGGTGTGCCGGTGGCGCACAAGGACATCTTCGCCACCGACCACGCCCGCAGCGGCCTGCCGACGACGGCGGGCTCGAAGATGCTGGCCGGCTACAAGAGCCCTTTCGACGCCACCGTGGTGGCGCGCCTGGGGGCCGGCGAGGCCGGCATCGAGGCAGGCAAAGGCGGCGCGGGTGCCGACGGCGCAGCACCCGGTGCCGGCATGGTGACCCTGGGCAAGCTCAACTGCGACGAATTCGCGATGGGCTCGGCCAATGAAAACAGTGCCTTCGGTCTGGTGCGCAACCCCTGGGACTTGTCGCGCGTGCCCGGCGGTTCTTCAGGCGGTTCGGCCGCCGCCGTGGCCGCGGGCCTGGTGGCGGCGGCCACCGGCACCGACACCGGCGGCTCCATCCGCCAGCCCGCCAGCTTCTGCGGCATCACCGGCATCAAGCCCACCTACGGCGTGTGCAGCCGCTGGGGCATGGTGGCCTTTGCCAGCAGCCTGGACCAGGCCGGCCCGATGGCGCGCAGCGCCGAGGACTGCGCGTTGCTGCTGTCGGCGATGAGCGGCTTCGACCCGCGCGACGCCACCAGTGCAGAGCGCCCGCCACAGGACTTCCATGCCCAGATGCTGGCGCCGCGTGCCGGCGCCAGCGCCGCGCGCCCGCTGCAGGGCCTGCGCATCGGCCTGCCGCGCGAGTTTTTCCTGGCGGCGCTCAGCGTGGATGTCGACGCCGCCGTGCGCGCCGCCCTGGCGGAGCTGGAAAAGCTCGGCGCCACGCTGGTGGACGTGAGCCTGCCGCGCACCGAACTGTCGATCCCGGTGTACTACATCATCGCCCCGGCGGAAGCGAGCTCGAACCTGGGCCGCTTCGACGGCGTCAAGTTCGGGCATCGCGCTGCGCAACACGGCGACCTGCTGGACATGTACAAGAAGACCCGCGCCGAGGCCTTTGGCGCCGAAGTGCAGCGCCGCATCATGATCGGCACCTATGTGCTGTCGCACGGCTATTACGACGCCTATTACGTGCAGGCGCAGAAATTGCGCCGCATGATCGCCGACGACTTTCAGGCCTGCTTCAGGGACTGCGACTTGATCGCCGGCCCGGTGGCGCCCAGCGTGGCCTGGAAGATCGGCGAACAGGGCGGCGACCCGCTGCGGGCCTACCTCGCCGACATCTTCACCCTGCCTGGCAGCTTGGCGGGCCTGCCCGGCATGAGCGTGCCCGCAGGCAGCGGCGAAGGGGGCATGCCGGTGGGGCTGCAATTGATCGGCAACTATTTCGACGAAGGCCGGCTGCTGCACACGGCGCATGCGCTGCAACAGGCCACCGACTTCCACCAACGCCGTCCGGCCGGGTACTGATGGCCATGCACACTGCCCCAAATGCCCCACACGGCGCCGCTCTGGTGCGCGGCTTCGAGGTCGTCATCGGCCTGGAAACGCACGCGCAACTGTCCACCGCCAGCAAGATCTTCAGCGGTGCATCGACCGCCTTCGGCGCCGCGCCCAACACGCAGGCCTGCGCCGTCGACCTGGCTCTGCCCGGCACATTGCCAGTGTTGAACCGCGGCGCGGTCGAGCGCGCCATCCGCTTCGGCCTGGCGGTGGGTGCCAAGGTGGCGCCGCTGTCGATCTTCGCGCGCAAGAACTACTTCTACCCCGACCTGCCCAAGGGCTATCAGATCAGCCAGTACGAGACGCCGGTGGTGCAGGGTGGACGCGTGGCCTTTGTGCTGGAGGGCGCCAAGCGCAGCGTGCGCCTGACCCGCGCGCATCTGGAAGAAGACGCGGGCAAGAGCCTGCACGAGGACTTTGCCGGCATGACGGGCATCGACCTCAACCGCGCCGGCACGCCGCTGCTGGAGATCGTGTCCGAGCCCGACATGCGCAGCGCTTGTGAAGCCGTGGAGTACGCCAAGGCACTGCATGCGCTGGTGGTGTGGCTGGGCATCTGCGACGGCAACATGCAGGAAGGCAGCTTCCGCTGCGATGCCAACGTCAGCGTGCGTCGCCCCGGCGCGACCCTGGGCACGCGGCGCGAGATCAAGAACCTGAACAGCTTTCGCTTCCTGCAGCAGGCCATTGACGCCGAGGTGCAGTGGCAGATCGACCGCATCGAGGACGGCCTGGCGATCGAGCAGGCGACCGTGCTGTTCAACCCCGACAGCGGTCAGACCCGGGCCATGCGCAGCAAGGAAGACGCGCACGATTACCGTTATTTCCCCGACCCCGATCTGCCGCCCTTGGTGATTGCGCCCGAATGGGTGGAGCGTGTGCGGGCGCAGATGCCCGAACTGCCCTCGGCCATGGCCGAGCGCTTGCAGCGCGACGACGGCCTGACGGCGGACGACGCGGCGCTGATGACGCAGAGCCTGGCCTTCGCCTGCTTCTACGAGGCCGTGCGCGACGCCGGTGCGCCCCCGAAGCTGGCCGCGAACTGGCTGATGGGCGAGCTCAGCAAGCGCCTGAACGCCAGCAATGCGGGCATCGAGACGGCGCCGATCACGCCGGCCGCGCTGGCCGCGCTGATCGGGCGCGTCGTCGACGGCACGGTATCGAACAACGGCGCACGCCAGGTCTTCGACGCCTTGTGGCAAGGCGAATTTGCCGATGCCGACAGCGCCATCGCCGCCAGGGGCCTGAAGCAGATGGACGACAGCAGCGCGCTCGAGGCCATCGTGGACGAGGTGCTGGCCAACAACCAGAAGTCCATCGACGAATTCCGCGCCGGCAAGGAAAAGGCTTTCAATGCCCTGGTCGGGCAGGTGATGAAGGCCAGCCAGGGCAAGGCCAATCCGGCGCAGGCCGGCGAATTGCTGAAGAAGCGTCTAACTGCCGGCCGAACCGCTGGCTGACGGCATGGCCCCCAGCGAGCCCGGCGCCGCGCCAGACCACAGCTGGCGCAGCCGCCTGAGTTCGGCGTCGTACATCCCGTTGATGCGGCCGAGCTCGGCTTCCTGGTTCGCTGCCACCTCTTGCTGCGCCGCCGTGGACGCGTCGTTGGCGTCGAGCTGCGCGCGCAGCTTGGCCGGCAGCGTGCGGCCGACGTAGAACTCCGACTCGTTGGCGAGCGGCTTGCGTTCGGCCGCCAGGGTACGCATGCGGATTTCGGTGGCCTTCATCGCCAGGCGCACGGTGTCCAGCGCCGCTTCGCGCGCCCGCAGGTGGGCGGCCTCGTTCGGGAAGCGCGTCACCAGGTTGCGGTCGCGGCGCATGGCCTCGTGCTGCGCGGCGCGCTGCTCGGCCGCGCGGCGGTTGCGGGCGTCCTGCTCCGCGCGTTCATCCGCCGTCAATGTGGGTGGATGGATGGCGCGCAGCGAGCCATCGCGGTTCAGCACCTGCTGTTCCTTGGCCGAGCATTCCGGTATGGGGCGGTCGGCCGTCACGCGCCGGCCACGGTCGTCAACGCAGCTGTAGATGGCGCTGCTGCCCGGCTTCGCCTGCGCCATGGCCGCAGGGCTGGCTGCGGCCGCAGCCGCAGCGATCAGGAGCGCGATCGGGCCAGCGCTCAGCAGACCGCTCAGTTCAGCGCTCAGTTCAGCAGGCAGGCAGCGCCAAGCCGTCACGGCCCGTCGCGCGGGCCGCGGTCGGGCGGGCCGTCGCGGTGAGGTGGGATGCATTCAGACGCCGTAGCGATCGCGATAGGCCTGCACAGATGCGGTGTGAGCGGCAAGTGCAGGATCGTCACTGGACCGCAGATACTGCAACAGGTCGTGCAGGCTCGCAATGCAAGCCACTGGCAGCAACAGTTGTTGTGTGACGAACTGCACTGCACTTTGCCGCGCCGCGGCGGGTTCGTCGTTGGCCACTTCCTGCCGGTCCAGCGCGATGGCCACAGCGCAGGGCGTGGCACCGGCAGCGGTGATCATCGCCACCGACTCGCGCACCGAGGTGCCGGCGCTGATGACGTCGTCGATGATCAGCACCCGTCCGCGCAACGGCGCGCCCACCAGCACCCCGCCTTCGCCATGGTCCTTGGCTTCCTTGCGGTTGTAGGCAAAGGGCAGATTGCGGCCGCGCCTGGCCATCTCCACGGCCACTGCCGCGGCCAGCGTGATGCCCTTGTAGGCGGGGCCGAAGATCATGTCGAAGCGCAGGCCCTCGTGGTCCTGCGCCGCGATCAGGCGCGCTGCATAGAATTCCGCCAACCGTCCGAGCTTGGCACCGTCGTCGAACAGGCCGGCATTGAAGAAGTAGGGCGACAAGCGACCGGCCTTGGTACGAAATTCGCCGAACCGCAGCACACCGGCGGCCAGCGCGAACTGCACGAAGTCCCGGGCCTGCGTGGCATCCTGACCTTGCTTCGCGCCAGCTTCATTCGCGTCAGCCTTTCCATCCACCACTTCATGCGCCGGGGTCTGCATTGGCTTTTCGATTGATTTCGCTCAACGTGAATGGCATCCGCTCGGCCGCCAACAAGGGCTTGGTGCCCTGGGTCGAGAGCGCGGGCGCGGATTGTATGGGGGTGCAGGAAGTCAAAGCCCAGGCGGATGATGTGGCCGGGCGCTTCGACGATATCGCCGGGCTGAAGGGCCACTTCCACCATGCCCAGAAGAAGGGCTACTCCGGCGTCGGCCTGTACACGCGCAAGAAGCCGACCGATGTGCGCATCGGCTTCGGCGACCCCGAGTTCGACGCCGAGGGCCGCTGGGTCGAGGCCCGCTTCGACCGCGCCACGCGCAAGGTCTGCCCCAAACTGAGCATCATCAGCGCCTACTTTCCCAGCGGCAGCAGCAGCGAGGAACGCCAGCACGCCAAATTCCGCTTTCTGGGCCGCATCTGGCCGGTGTTGATGGCGCTGAAGGCCGAGCGCGAATTCATCCTCGTCGGCGACATCAACATCGCGCACCAGAACATCGACCTGAAGAACTGGCGCAGCAACCAGAAGAACAGCGGCTTCACGCCCGAAGAACGGGCCTGGATGACGCAACTGCTGACGGCCGGCGGGCTGATCGACGTCTTCCGCACGCTGAACCCGCAGTCCGAGCAATACACCTGGTGGAGCAACCGCGGCCAGGCCTGGTCGAACAATGTGGGTTGGCGCATCGACTACCAGCTGGCGACACCGGGAGTGGCGGCATTGGCGCGCAAGGAACACATCTACCTGGCAGAGCGCTTTTCCGACCACGCACCGCTGATCATCGATTACGACTTCAAGCTCTGAATGCCGGCAGAAGTAGGCTGCTTTTGACTCTCTGCTGCCGACTCCACCGGGACATTTGATCGGCAAGATGCAGAGTCTTGAAGGGGTCGCTCGACGATACAGCCGCGACCGCAGCACCGGTGCAGCAACAGCTGCAGCATGTCCAGCGGCGACATCACAAGCCATGCAGTCCGTTCGCGTCGGTCGACAGCGTGTCAGCGTTCGAGCAGGTTGCCCGCGGCAACGAAGGTGTTGAGCCGGCGGCGCATGAAATCCGATCGCACGACCTGCCTGTCGCCGAATTCGAGCAGCTCGCTCTTGAACTTTGCATCGCCCGGCCACTGTCGCTGTGCCCGCGGCGCTTACGACACCTTCGTCGACGCAGAACCCGGCCGCGCTGCGGTCAACGCGTCGTCCATCGAGCGCTCATCGTCGCCGCCGATCAGGCGATAGATACCGGCGCCGAGCAAGGCGCCGACGATGGGCGCCACCCAGAACAGCCACAACTGACTCGTGGCCCAGCCACCGACATAAACCGCCACGCCCGTGCTGCGCGCCGGGTTGACGGAGGTGTTGGTGACCGGGATGCTGATCAAGTGGATGAGCGTCAGGCACAGACCAATCGCAATCGGCGCGAAGCCGCCCGGCGTGCGCTTGTCCGTTGCACCCAGGATGACCACCAGAAACAAGGCGGTCAGTACCACTTCACAGACCAGCGCCGCCATCAACGAAGCCGATGCCCAGTTCCGGAAACCCGGCCGCCAGCACGGCACTGCCGCAGCCGCCCAGAACCAGCCAGAAGGTACCCACGCATTCAGCACCTAATTTCTTGATCATGTCCACCCTAAAGCGATGAGCTGTTCGACCGGCACTCAGCAGTTCTGTTTTCTGCTGCCCACGCAGGCCTCAGTGAGAAAGTTTCCGAAAAAGCCGATCTTTCTCTGCGCCCGAAGCGGCACGCGATGCGGCGTATCCCTGCCGACCGGATGCCGCACAACTGCGGATCAGCGATGATCCAGCAGGAGTTTCGATGCCCACAGATTTCACCTCGGCCAGCAGCGTCGTCCGTCGACTGAAGCTGCGTCTGTGGCGCCGTGGCAGTAACTCCCGAGGCATCGGTCAGCGCTTCGTCAGCCACGAACGCTGAGAGCAAGTGAACACTGCATCCCGCAAGCTGTGAGCGGGTGACGCCGCGGGCTGACACCGCCAAGCGTGTGCTGCCGGGTGTTCCAATCGCTGTCCATGCCGAACTGGAAACCACCCACCACCCGCAAACTGCGCCGCAAGCACCGCATCGGCCTGCTGGTGTTCGGATTGCTGAAACTGCTGACGGTGGTGGCAGCACTGGCGCTGCTGCCAATCCCGCAGCGGGCAGCAGCGCAAGTCACAGCACCTAACTTGAAGGTGTTGCGCCTGGCCAGCGAAAGCGAGACCGGCTTCGACCCGGCGCGTGTGGGTGACGCGCGCTCGCTGCGTATCACGTCGCACATCTTCGAGCCGCTGCTGCAATTCGACCCGCTGGCGCGCCCGGTCAAACTGGTGCCGCGCACGGCCGCGGAAATGCCGGTGGCGAGCGAAGACTTTCGCACCTGGACGGTGTCGGTGCAGCCCGGCATCTGGTTCACCGACGACCCGGCTTTTGGTGGCAAGCGGCGCGAATTGGTGGCGGCGGACTACGTCTACAGCATCAAGCGCCTGGCCGACCCGGCCAACAAGAGCCCCGGTTGGAGTTCGATCGAACAAGCCGGCTTCAGCGGCTTGGCTGCGCTGCGCCGCGAGGCCATCGATCGCAAGAAACCCTTCGACTACAACCGCGCCATCGCCGGCTTGCAGGCGCTGGACCGCTACACCCTCCGCTTCGTGCTGGACGCGGGCCGGCCGCGCTTTGCGCAGTGGTTGGCCGAAAGCGCCACCGCCGCCGTCGCGCGCGAGGTCATCGAGGCCCAGGGTGAACTCTCCATGCAGCACCCGGTGGGCACCGGCCCCTTCAAGCTGAGCGAGTGGAAGCGCTCGTCGCGCATCGTGCTCGACCGCAACCTGCGTTACCGCGAAGTTCGATACGAAGCCAGCCCGGCGCCTGACGACGTCGAAGGCCAGGCCATCCTCAAGCGGCTGAAGGGAAAGCGCCTGCCGATGGTCGACAGGGTGGAGGTGGCCATCATCGATGAGAAGCAGCCCACCTGGCTGGCCTTCTTGAACGGCGAGGCTGACTGGGTGGACGTGCCCGACGGCTTTGTCACCGTGGCCATGCCCGGCGGCAAGCTGGCACCGAACCTGGCCAAACGCGGCATGCGCGCTGAACAGGTGGTGCTGCCGTCGACCTACTACACCATGTTCAACATGGAGCACCCGCTGGTCGGCGGCTATGCCGCCCCGCAGGTGGCGCTGCGCCGGGCCATCGCACTGGCCATCGATGTCGACCGCGAAATCAGCCTGTTGCGCCATGGCGCGGCGATACCTGCACAAAGCCCGGTGGCCATTCACTTGAGTGGTTATGACCCGGCCTGGCGCAGTGAGATGAGTCAGTACAGCCCGGCCAGGGCGCGTGCCTTGTTGGACCTGTACGGCTACAAGGACGTTGACGGCGACGGCTGGCGCGAAACAACTGAAGGCCAGCCCCTGGTGCTGGAAATGGCCACGCAGACGGCGCAGGAAAGCCGCCGCTTCGACGAGTTGATGAAGCGCGACATGAAGGCGGTGGGCCTGCGCATGGTGTTCAACCCCGCGCAGTGGCCCGAGCAGTACAAGGCCGCGCGGGCGGGCAAGCTGATGATGTGGTCGGTGAGTGGGCGCGCCAGCGCACCCGACGGCATCCAGGGCCTGCTGCGCTATGACGGTGCCGCTTCGGGCGGCGTCAACCTGTCGCGATTCGATCTGCCGGAGATGAATCAGACCCTGGCGCGACTGCTGGCCCTGCCCGACGGCCCTGAGCGCGACGCCTTGTTCGACCACGCCAAGCGCCTGACCGTGGCCTGGATGCCCTACAAGCTGCGCACTCACCTGGCCGTGACCACGCTGACCCAGCCCTGGTTGGTGGGTTTCCGCAGGCCACTTTTCTGGAACAACTGGTTCGAATTTGTCGACATCGAGGCGCACTCCGCGCCCTGACGTCGAGCCGCGCAACACAACGCCACCGACTGACACGCAGCACGCCATGGCCAAGTCTCTGATCCGCCCCAATGCCCTGCGTCCCGGCGACACCATCGGCCTGATCAATCCCTCAGGCGCGGTGTTCGAAAAAGCGCCCTACGAGCACGCCCACCGCAGCTTGGTGGCTATGGGCTACCAGGTTCGTGAAGCCCCGCACTTGCGCACGCGTTACGGCCACATGGCAGGCACGCCGCAGCAGCGCGCAGACGACATTCACACGCTGTTCGCCGACCCCGCCATTGCCGGCGTGATGGCGATGACGGGTGGCTCCGGCGCGAACCGCGTGCTGCCGCATCTGGACTACGCACTGATCGAACGCAACCCGAAGTTTCTGGGTGGTTTTTCCGACCTGACCGCCCTGATCACGGCCGTGCATGCGAAGACCGGTCTGGTGTGCTTTCACAGCCCGCTGGCGCGTTCGGAGTGGAACGCGTTTTCAGTCGCCAACTTTCAGGCCGTGGTGGCGCCCGATGGTCCGCCGCCCACCTTGCGCAACGCCATCTTGCCCAGCGACGAACTGGCACCGCGCGAAGGCCTGCCCACCACCCTGCGCGGCGGCACGGCACAGGGCCCGCTCTTGGGCGGCAACCTGGCGGTGTTGACGTCGCTGGTGGGCACGCCCTACCTGCCATCCTTTGCCGGCGCCGTTCTGTTCCTGGAAGACGTCAACGAGTACATCTATCGCGTCGACCGCATGCTGTCCACACTCCTGCTCAGTGGCGTTCTGGACCAGGTGGCCGGGGTGGTGCTGGGCGGCTTCACCGACTGCAAACCCAGCGAAGGCAGTCACGGCACGCTGACGCTGGACGAGGTGTTTGCCGACTACTTCCTGCCGCTGAACGTGCCGGTCTACAGCGGCGCGATGTTCGGCCACGTCAAGCGCAAACTCACTTTCCCGCTGGGCGTGGCCGTGCGCCTGGACGCCGACGCCGGCACAGTGAGCTTGCTTGAACACGCCGTCCTGCCTGGCTGACGGCGCCACCGAGGTGACCGCCACCCGCAAGGCCATCGACCCCGGGCCGATCGGCTTCAGCCGGCAGGCAAGCTGCCGGCCGCGGTGAGCACAGGCGATGAGACTTGAGTGAT